>JAKEEX010000430.1 GCA_022616315.1 Myxococcaceae bacterium | reverse complement strand
GGCCACTGCGCATGGACGGGCCACATGAACCGCGACACGTCCACCGGCCCGAGGAGCGGCTCGCAGGACAGGAAGTGCACCCGAGCGGGCACGTCGAGAAGGACGGGGATGCGCTGCTCGGCGCGCTCCTGGTCCTCCACCGTGGTGCCCAGCCAGACGTTGGGGTAGCCGTCGCCCCAGTCCGCCGGGAGGCTGTGGCGGATGCGGCCGGGGCGCTTCGTGAGGAGCAGCCAGTCCAGGGCAGGCGTGGCGCGGATGAGCGCCCACAGCCGCTCGAGCGCGCCATCGGGGGCCTCCGCGTCGAAGACGTCCGCCATGCTGGCGCAGAAGACGCGGCGCCGCTCGCCAGCCTTCGCTGCGGCGGCGTTCCACTTCAGGGGCTCGCCCCAATGCTTATCCCCGAAGGTGCGGCGCGGGACGCCCTTGCCCCAGTGCGCACCGCCCACGCGCCGGTCGAACGACTCGGCGTAGCAGTGGTCGCAGCCGGGGGAGACGCGGGTGCAGCCCCACCACGGGTTGAAGGTGGAGTGGGTCCAGCTGATTTCCGTCTCAGCGCCCATGGGACACCTCCCCCAGTGCCGGCACCGCCAGCGCACCCAGCACGGTGCGGACGACGTCGGTGCGCGCTTCGGCCGCCACGAGGCGCACCTCGGTGGCGGTGGCGACGGAGGCGGCCCACCCGTCGCGGGCGCGGAGCAGCCGGACGAAGGCGAGGGGTGTGGGCGGGAGGTGGCGAATCATGCGCGCGCCTCGGGCGTCTTGGCCTGCTCCTTCGCCGCCTCCTCCTGAGCGACGATGGCGCGCACCTTCTCCAGCAGCTCGTGCCCGCTCGGCGCCGTGACCGTGATGCGGTTCTCCGCCTTCGCCTTCGCGTGGACGACGGCCTTCCACATCCCCGCGGCCGTCACGCCCTTCCAGCGGATGCCGTACCCCTTCAGCGCCCCGAGGGACTCGCGCGTCTCCGGGAGCTCCCGAGCTCGACGGTCCAGATCCGCCCAGAAGTCCCTCCACGTGGCGCCCCCCCCCCGCAGACGGGGCAGAGGACTTCTTGCTCATGTGCCTGCCAGCGGTGCGGGGTCGCGCGCCCTCCTCCGAGATGCTCAGCTCAGCCATGGGACGCTCCGGGGACTGCGGGGTT
>JAKEEX010000429.1 GCA_022616315.1 Myxococcaceae bacterium | reverse complement strand
CGGCGCTCGCGCTGCTCTTCGCCTCGCGTGGCATCGGGGTCACGCTGATCGAGCGCCAGCGCGACTTCGAGCGCGAGTTCCGCGGCGAGGTCCGCCTGCAGGAGTCCCAGCCTCTCGGCCTCGCCCCCGACGCCCGCCCACAGCACGCGCGGAGTACGCGGGGCACCGAAGCCGCCGCCGTGGGCAAGGGTAAGCGTCAACGGCGGGTGCTTCGATGCGGCCTCGTCCATGGCAGCCGTCACGTCCGGGACGCGCGCCTCCTCCGTGTCCCCGAGGAAGGCGAGGGTGAGGTGCAGCCCCTCGTCGCGCACCCACTTCGCGTGCGGTGCGAGCTCGTGCAGCTCACGGATGCGCTCGCGCGTGCGGGCGAGCTGCTCCGGCGTGGGCGTCACGGCGACGAACAGGCGCAGGCTCATGCCGTCCTCCGGAGCGCCGCCCGCCGCGGCCACAGCGCGTAGAGCCACAGGGGCAGGAAGGCGAAGAGCTCCACGGCGACGACGAAGAGCCCCCGCGGCGACAGCATGCCCGAACCGATGGGGGCGACAGGCAGCGGCCGCACGGGCGCGAAGAGGCGTGCGTGGCTGAAGGGCCACAGCAGCGCGGCACCCAGCCCACCATCCGTGAGCGCGTCCAGGAGCCCATGGCTCGCCACCACACCGAGGACGACGAGCCCCGCACGTGCACGCGCCAGCCCCACGCGCGGAGCGGCGATGGCCGCTGCAGTCCCCACCAGCACCGCCACCGCGAGCGAGTGCGATGCACCCCGGTGTCCCCACGGTGCGCCGTAGGGAATTCCGAGCGCGAAGGCCACGACGTCCGCATCCGGCAACAACGACAGGAGCGACAGCGCTGCCATGGCCCCAACCAGGCGCCGTCGCTGCACGCCCGCTGGCAGCAGCCCGCGCGCCGCCGCCATGCCCACTGCGATGTGTCCGATGCTCGCCATGTGGGCGCCAGAGTGCACGCTGCACGCCATCCTGGGCCAGCGGGCGTGGAGCCAGAGGCCCGCCCGGAAGCGACGGCATGTGTGGCAGCGCACACGCCCCGGAGCGTGGCCGTCCTGCGACGTGCGCCGTGGACGCTCGCCCGCAGCCGCAGGGGACGACACGTTGCACACCCGTGCGCACATTCCCCGGGGGAGGGGAAGTGTTCGACGTCGTCATCATCGGCGGGGGCGCCGGTGGCACCCTGCTCGCGGTGCAGTTGCTGCGGAGGGCACGCGCGTCGCTGCGCCTGGCGTGGGTGGACCGCGCGGGCGCCTTCGGGCGCGGCGTGGCCTACGGCACGGCGGACCCCTGCCATCTGCTCAACGTCTCCGTGGCGCGGATGAGCGCGCTGCCGGAGGACCCCACGCACTTCCTCGGCTGGCTCGAGCAGCACAGCATCGCGGCGGGCCCGGGCGACTTCCTCCCACGAGGGTTGTACGGCCGCTACCTCCTCGAGCTCCTCTCCGAGGCGGAGCGGCGGGCCGGCGTGCGTGGGGCGCTGCATCGCATCCACGACGAGGCGGTGGCCCTGGCTGTCGACGAGGAGGGCGTGGGCGTCCGGCTCGCGGGTGGCAGGCGCATTCGCGCGAGGCGCGCGGTGCTCGCGCTCGGGAACGCGGCGCCGGCGGACCTGTCCGTGCCCGATGGCGGCCTGTTCGCGAGCACTCGTTTCGTGCGCTCCCCGTGGAAGCTCGGGGCCCTCCACGGTGTGGCAGGGCCGCACCCCGTGCTGCTCGTGGGAACGGGGCTGACGGCGGTGGACGTCGTCCTCAGCCTGCGGGAGCGGCGGCACCGCGGGCCCATCCACGCGCTCTCGCGCCACGGCTTCCTGCCCCAGGCGCACGCCTTCTCGCATCCGCAGGCGCCCCCGCTTCCCACGCGTCCTGGCCCGCTGAGCGTGCGGACGCTCCTGCGCACCTTCCGTGCGCGCCTCGTGGAGGCGGAGGCCCGTGGTGCTTCCTGGCGCGGCCTCATGGATGCGCTCCGTCCGTGGACGCCGTCCCTGTGGAAGGCCCTGTCGCCCGTCGAGCGGCGCCGCTTCCTGCGGCACCTCCGGCCGTGGTGGGACTGCCACCGCCACCGCATGGCCCCCCAGGTGGCCGCGGCCGTGGAGGCGCTTCAGCACGAGCAACTGCTGCGGGTACACGCCGGCAGGCTGGTCCGCTTCGCGCTGCAGGAAGCAGGTGTGGAGGCCGTCTTCCGGCCGCGTGGACGCCCGGACCTGCGCACGCTGGAGGTGGCGTACGTCGTCAACTGCACGGGGCCGGCGAGCGACGTGGGGCCTGGTGCCACGCCTCTGGTGAGGGACCTGCTCGCGCGAGGGCTGGCGCGCCCGGACGTGACGGGGCTCGGACTGGACACCGCGGAGGGGGCGCTCGTGGACAGCTCGGGTTGGCGCTCCCGCCATCTCTTCGCGCTCGGGCCCGTGCGTCGGGGCGAGCTGTGGGAGACGACGTCGGTGCCCGAGCTGAGAGAGCAGGCCGCGGCCCTGGCGGAGCAGCTGCTCCACGACATGGCGGAGGCTGGCGCGCTGGCGCCGGGGGGAACCTGAGAGCGTGTCTGGCTGCGGGGCCCCTCACCCTGGCCCTCTCCCGGTGGGAGAGGAGAGGGGGAGGGGAGGGGTCGGTGGATGGCACGCCATGCTGCCCGGGGGGCGGTCCTGGCTTCACGTCCCATGACGAAAGGGCTGTGCCCTCGTGTGCCGAGGTCCTATCGCAGGTGCATGTTTCGCGCGCTCCGAGCCCGCAGGATGCAGGCTCGCCTGCTGGTCCCCTCGCCCCACCCTCGGGGCGAGGCGAAGATTGCGCTCACCGGGGTCGCGCACCGCTACGGCAACGAGGTTGCCGCCCTGAAGGAAGTGACGCTGGACATCGCTGCGGGCGAGTTCGTCTGTCTGCTCGGCCCCTCGGGCTGCGGCAAGTCCACGCTCCTCTACGCGCTCGCGGGACACGTGACGCCCAGCGGGGGACGCATCACCATCGACGGCAAGCAGGTCGCAGGTCCGAGCCCGGAGCGCCTCCTCGTCTTCCAGGAACCGGCGCTCTTCCCCTGGCTCACAGCGCGGCAGAACCTCGCCTTCGCCCTGCGCGCCAAGGGGCTCTCGCGCCGCAAGGCCGACGCGCGCGCCATGGACTTCCTCAAGCGCGTGCAGCTGCAGGGCTTCGAGGGCGCGCTCCCCCACCAGCTCTCCGGCGGGATGCAGATGCGCGTGAGCCTCGCGCGTGCGCTGGCCATGGACCCCGCCGTCCTCCTCATGGACGAGCCCTTCGGAGCGCTCGACGCCCAGACACGCGCGGACATGCACCGGCTGCTGCAGTCCGTGTGGACCGAGAGCCGCAAGACGGTGGTGTTCGTCACCCACGACGTGCGCGAGGCACTGGTGCTCGGAGACCGGGTGGTGGTGCTCGCGGGGAGACCGGGCCGCGTGCTGCAGGACCTCCAGGTGAAGCTGCCGCGCCCCCGCGATCCGGACGACGAGGTGCTGGTGACCCTGTCCCGTCACGTCCGCCAGCTCATCCGCACGGCGCGGCAGGAGGAGTCCGCTCTCGCGACCGGGGAGGTGCACAGGCATGCCCAGGAACACCCGCCAGCACCTGGCGCGCGGCGCGTTCTGGGTGCTCTTGCTGGTGGGGTGGGGCCTCCTCGCTAAGGTGGGCCCCTGGCCCCACTACCTCCTCCCCAGCCCGGACGGAGTGGGGGCCTCGCTCGTCGCGATGACGAGCGACGGCAGGTTGGGCACGGCGGTGGGCCGCTCGCTCCGGCGGCTGGCACAGGGCTACGCCATCGCCGCGAGTCTGGGCATCCCCCTCGGCATCCTCCTCGCGCGCTCCGAGCTGATGCGCGCGACGCTGCGCCCGCTCGTGCTCGGACTGCAGGCGCTGCCCTCCATCTGCTGGCTACCGCTCGCGCTCCTGTGGTTCGGCCTGAGCGAGGCGGCCATCCTCTTCGTCGTGGTGATGGGCTCGCTCCTGGCCATCAGCATCGCGACCGAGGACGGCGTGCTGAGCATCCCGCCGCAGCTGCTCCGTGTCGCGGGGACCCTGGGAGTGCGCGGGCCCCGCTTCCTCTTCGGCGTGCTGCTCCCCGCAGCCCTGCCTGGCATCCTCACGGGCCTGAAGCTCGGCTTCAGCTTCGCGTGGCGCGCGCTCCTTGCCGGCGAGCTGCTCTTCGTCTCGGGTGGCCTGGGAGAGCTGCTCACCACCGGCCGCGAGCTGCTCGACGTGGCGCAGGTGATGGCGGTGATGGTGGCCATCGTCGTGGTGGGGATGGTCATCGACCGCTGGGTCTTCGGCCTCCTCGAGAAGCGTGTGCGGAGCCGGTGGGGCCTGGTTGAGTCGTGAATGGGTGGAGTCATGAAGTGGGTGGAGACATGAAGGGGCGTGAGTGATGCGGCGCCGGGGCGTGTGCGTGCTCGTGATGGCCGGGCTCCTCGTGGTGGGGCTAGCGGGGTGCCAGAAGCAGCGGGCGCCGGGGGAGGGTCCCTTGAGGCTCGGCTTCTTCCCGAACATCACCCACGGCCAGGCGCTGGTGGGGCACGCCGAGGGACACTTCGTGCGTGCGCTCGGCGAGGACGGGGTGGAGTTCAAGCAGTTCACCGCCGGTCCCCAGGCCATGGAGGCCGTGCTCGCGGGCTCGCTGGATGCCTGCTACGTCGGGAGCGGCCCGGCGCTCCTGGCCTACGTGCGCTCGCAAGGCGCGGTGCGCGTCGTGGCCGGCTCGGCCTCCGGGGGCGCCGTGCTGGTGACGCGCGGACCGATGGAGGCGCAGGCGCTCCGCGGACGCAAGGTGGCGGTGCCCCAGATTGGCAACACGCAGGACATCGCGCTGAGGACGTGGCTGCACGCGCAGGGGCTGCAGAGCTGGGACCGCGGAGGGGACGTGCACGTGCTGCCGCTCACCAACGCGGACACGCTGCAGCTCTTCGCCCGTGGACAGCTGGATGCGGCGTGGGTGCCCGAGCCCTGGGGGGCTCGACTGGTGCACGAGGCAGGGGGGCGCATCTGGGTGGACGAGCGCGAGCTGTGGCCCGGTGGCGTGTTCCCCTCGACGGTTCTCGTCGTCACCGAGAAGGCACTCCGTGAGCGTCCGGCCCAGGTGGAGGCCCTGGTGCGCGCGCACGTGGCG
>JAKEEX010000428.1 GCA_022616315.1 Myxococcaceae bacterium | reverse complement strand
GTGCGGCCGCGCGGTGAAGGCGGCGCTCAAGCTCAAGCCGGGCACCGTCACCGTGGTCCTCCCCGACGCGGACGAGGAGCCCGCGGCCCTGGTGCGCGCCGCGGTGGAGGGCTTCGTCCTCGGCGCCTACCGCTTCGACCGCTACCGCACGCTGGGGCGAGAGGCGCAGGCACAGAAGCCCCCCTCCCGCGTCCAGGTTCACCTGCCGGAACGCGTGACGAGGGGCGCCACCCTCGAGGAAGCGGTTGCGCTGGGCCAGCGCGTCGGGGAGGCGGTCAACTGGGCGCGAGACCTGGTGAACGAACCGGCCGCCGTCGTCACGCCCACGCGGCTCGCGGAGGAGGCGGAGACGGCCTGCCGCAAGGCGGGGCTCAAGGTGACGGTGGGCGGGCGCCGGGACATCGAGAAGCTCAAGATGGGCATGTTCCTCGCCGTGGCGCGCGGGAGCGCCGAGGAGCCGCGCCTCATCCAGGTGTCCTACGTGCCGAAGGACGCGAGCGCCGCGGGACGCGCACCCCTCGCGCTCGTGGGCAAGGCCATCACCTTCGACTCGGGCGGGCTGTCGCTCAAGACGGCGGAGGGGATGGTGGACATGAAGACGGACATGGCCGGCTCTGCGGCGGTGTTCGCGGCAATGCAGGTCATCGCCGCGCTCAAGCCCCCCTTCCCCGTCCACGCCTTCGTGGGCGCGTGCGAGAACATGCCCTCCGGGAACGCGTACCGTCCCGGGGACGTGCTCACGAGCCGTCTGGGCAAGACGGTCGAGGTGACCAACACAGACGCCGAGGGGCGCCTCGTGCTGGGTGACATCCTCACCTGGGCCTCCGAGCACAAGCCCTTCCAGCTCGTGGACCTCGCGACGCTCACGGGCGCGTGCATCGTGGCGCTCGGTCACTACCTGGTGGGTGCCTTCGCGGTGAACGACGAGGCGGCGGAGCAGGTGCTGGAGGCGGGCCAGGCCGCGGGCGAGCACCTCTGGCGTATGCCCATCACCGAGCTCCAGAAGGACGCGCTGCGCTCGGAGGTGGCGGACATGAAGAACTCCGGCGAGCGGTGGGGAGGCGCCATCAGCGCCGCCATCTTCCTCAACGAGTTCGTGGGCGACGTGCCTTGGGTGCACCTGGACATCGCGGGGCCGAGCCAGAGCCCGCGCGAGCGGGGGTATTACGGAAAGGGCGCCACGGGCGTGGGAGTCCGCACGCTCGTGGAGCTGGTGCGCCAGCACGCGGCGCACCTGGGGATGGAGGGGACCTCCGTGTCCGGCGAGACGCCGGCAAGGCGTGGGAGGGCGCGGCGGGTCCGGGCGCGGTGACGGCCCCTCTCCGGGAGGGCGAGGGGAAGTGGCTCAGAGGGCCTGGACGGGCTGGAAGCTGAGGATGATGGCGTCCACGTCGGTGGGCACACCCGCGGGCGCATCGTCGGGCCAGGTGGCGAGCACCATGAAGACCCGCCCCTGGCCTCCCTCACGGACGACGACCCGCCCCTGCATGCCCGCGCCCATGCGGAAGCGGAACCCCACGGCGCTCTCGGAGAGGGGCAGCGGCTCCACGTCTCCGGGCTCCAGGTCCATCTGCTCGCGCAGGCCGCGCGTGAGGCTCTCCGCATACTGGAAGGGCGTGGCCACCGCGGGAGCCACCTGCAGCACCACGGTGGCGCCGCTCGCATGGCGCATCACGACGGGGACGACGAGACCCTCCTCGCCGGCGTCGTTCGTGAGGTGGAGCGTCCAACCTTCATCCGGCCGCTCCACCTGGAAGCCCAGGCGCCTGTCCACGTAGCGCTTCTGGTGGAGCTCCTCCTCCGCGAGCCCGAACGGCTGCGCGGGGCGCTCCACACGCGTCTGGGGCCCGGCCCGCGGCTCCCCGGTGGCACCAGCGCCTCCCTCTCCCCGCTCGGCCACCGGCACACGGCCCGCCGCGCAGCCCATGGCCATCAACGCCGCCAGGGCCCCCCATCCGCGCATGCCCGCCCCCTCTCGCCCTCGAGGAGCCAACGTGGGCACGTGCCACGGGCGCGCAAGGGCCCCGTCACGCCTGCCCGCCGCGGGCGGTGTCCGGCGCCGGGCACACAGCTGTCCGTGGCTCAGCCCCGGGGGTGGCCAGCGGACAGACGCGCCTGGGCCACCTCGGCGGTGATGGCACGCGCGGCGGCGAGCGGGTCCTGAGCCTCGTAGATGGGACGGCCCACCACCAGGAGACTGGCGCCCGCCTCCACCGCGAACGCGGGCGTCTCCGCGCGGGACTGGTCCCCCTTCGCGGCCCCCGCGGGTCGGATGCCCGGCGTGCAGAGGAAGACGTCCGCGCCCAGCGCCTCCCGGAGCGGGCGCACCTCGCGGGGCGAGCAGACCAGTCCGTCCGCGCCAGCCTTCCGCGCGAGCCGCGCCAGCCGCATGGCCGCGCCCTCGGGGCCACCCTCGAGCCCCACCTCGGCGAGCGCCTCCGCGGAGAAGGACGTGAGGACCGTCACGGCGAGGATGCGCGGCGCGGGCTTCCCTGCCTTCTGGGCGCCGGCCCGGGCACCGCGGACCGCCGCGGCCACCATGGCCTCACCGCCCGAGGCGTGCACGGTGAGGAGCCCCACGCCCAGCGCACCCGCGCGCGCCGCAGCGAGCTCCACGGTGTTGGGAATGTCGTGCAGCTTGAGGTCGAGGAACACGCGTGCCCCGCGTGCGAGGAAGGCCTCCACCGCGGCGGGGCCGTGCTCGACGAAGAGGGACAAGCCGACCTTCGCCCAGCCCACCTGCGACGCCACGCGCTCGTACACCGCCAACGCCTCGGGCAGCGGGAGGTCCGCCGCCAGCGCCACGCTCTCTCGCGCCTGGTCCGTCATGACCCCTTGCCTTCGACGCTCCGGGGGCACGCTGTCAAGCGCCCCGTCCGGCACCAGGGCTCACGCCACCAGGGGCTGGAGGCTGCCCGCGAGGTCCGGAAGCTGGAGGGCGAGCCGCTCCACGTCCCGCTTCCGCGCGCGCACCACCTCGTACTGGCTGCTGTCCGCCAGCACCGCCTTCACCAGCTTCTGGTTGAGCGCGTGGCCCGTCTTGAAGACGCGCAGGTGCCCCACCACCGGGCGCCCGAAGAGGGACAGATCCCCGATGGCGTCCAGCACCTTGTGCCGCACGAACTCGTCCGGGAAGCGCAGCCCGCCCGGGTTGAGGATGGAGAACTCGTCCACGACGATGGCGTTCTCCAGCGAGCCGCCGCGCGCGAGCCCGAGCTCCTGCATCTTCTCCACGTCACGGCGGAAGCAGAAGGTGCGGGCGCGGGAGATGTCCTTCGCGAAGGTGTTCTCGCTGAGCTCGAGCTCGAGCTCCTGGTCGCTGATCAGGGGATGGCGGAAGTCGACCGTGGCGCTCACGCGGAAGCGGTGCGACGGGGCCAGCGTGGCCTCCTTGTCGCCGTCCTTCACCGTCACCGTGCGCTTGATGACGAGGAAGCTCTTGGGCTCCTCCTGCTCGCGCACCCCCGCCTCCCGCACGAGCGCGGCGAAGGGCCCGGCGCTGCCGTCCATGATGGGCACCTCGGGCCCGTTCACCTCGACGCGCACGTTGTCGATGCCCATGCCCGCCAGCGCCGACAGCAGGTGCTCCACCGTGGCAACCCGGGCCCCGCGGTGGCCCAGCGTCGTGGCCAGCGCGGTGTCCGTCACGAAGTCCGCGAGCGCGGGGATGGCCACCGCCGGCTCCAGGTCCGTCCTCACGAAGACGATGCCGGTATCCACCGGGGCGGGCAGGAGCCTCAAGCGCACCGGCGCACCGCTGTGCAGCCCGATGCCCGTGCAGCTCACCGGCGACGCCAGCGTGCGTTGATTGATGGAAGAGATGGCCATTTGCAAAGGACCCCTCGGTGCTGCTCCAACCCGCTCAAGTGCGAGCCTTGACTGACGCCGTCGACTACTGGTCGAACCGGATGTCCGGGAGCAAACCCGGTGCCAGCACCGCTCGGCCTTCCTTTCCCCGTCTTGCGCGCCCAACCCCTCGAAATCCCGTGCCGTCCACCGCCCCGGCCGAGAGCATGCTGACATCTGTGTCAGTCACGCCCCGGAGATTCTCCACATCCACCCGTGACGCGCGCGCCACACCCTGCAACGAGGCGACGAACGCACCCCCCTCCGTTGCATGGCGCAGCGCGGTAGCCGTTTAGAGCAAAGGGCCCGAAGAGTGCAATTTCTTTCAGTCCCCGCCGGGCCGCCCGGAGTGGGGTGGGCGGAGGTGCGTCCAGCGCGGCGGGAATTGCTCTACAGGAGCGTCCCCTGGGGCGACTGGGGGGCCACCTTCCCGAAGTAGCGGAAGGCGTGCTGCGTGGCCATGCGTCCGCGGGGGGTGCGCTGGAGGAAGCCCTCCTGCAGCAGGTAGGGCTCGTAGACGTCCTCGAGCGTGTCGCGCTGCTCGCCCACGCTGGCGGCGACGGTGTCCACGCCCACGGGCCCGCCGCCGAACTTCTCGATGATGGTGAGCATCACCTTGCGGTCCATGGGGTCCAGCCCGTGGGCGTCGATCTGGAGCTTTCCGAGCGACGCGTCCGCAACCTGGCGCGTGATGCGCCCGTCCCCCTCCACCTCCGCGAAGTCACGGATGCGGCGCAGGAGCCGGTTGGCGATGCGCGGCGTGCCGCGGCTGCGCTTGGCAATCTCCGCCGAGCCCGTCCGGTCCAGCGTGACGCCGAGGATGCGGGCGCTCCGTTCGAGGATGCGCTCCAGGTCCGCGGGCGAGTAGAGCTCCAGTCGCTCCTGGATCTGGAACCGGTCGCGAAGCGGGCTCGTCAAGAGGCCCGTGCGCGTCGTGGCGCCCACCAGGGTGAACGGCGGGAGGTCGATCTTCATGGCCCGCGCGGCCGGCCCGGTGTCGATGGTGATGTCCAGGCGGAAGTCCTCCATGGCCGGGTAGAGGTACTCTTCGATGGCCGCGTTGAGGCGGTGGATCTCGTCGATGAAGAGGACGTCGCGTGGCTCCAGGTGCGTGAGCAGCCCGGCGAGGTCCCCCTTGCGCTCCAGGGAGGGGCCGCTCGTCACGTGGACGTTGACGCCCAGCTCGGCGGCCATGATGAACGCGAGCGACGTCTTGCCGAGGCCCGGAGGCCCGGAGAAGAGGCAGTGGTCGAGCGCGCCGCCTCGCGCCTTCGCGGCCTTCACGTAGACGCGCAGCTTCTCGACGACGTCCCGCTGACCCACGTACTCGTCGAAGCTGCGGGGGCGGAGGCTCACCTCCACCGGGAGCTCCTCCGCCTGCGCCGCGGCCTCCAGCGTCTGTTCACGTCGCGCCATGGTGGGGAGGCAAGGTAGCAGGAGGCGCGTGCGCGCGCGGCACCTTCCACGCGCACCCCGGGGCCGTCCCCCGCTGCACGCACGGCCCCCCTGCAGGCACCCTTCTCAAAGGCCCTTACGCCTTCGCGCCCCGGAGCGCCTTGAGGGACTCGCGGAAGAGCAGCTCGAAGCCGGCCTCCATGCCCAGCCTCTCCACGGCCGCCTCCACGGCCTTCTCCGCTTGCGGCGGCTTGAAGCCCAGGTTGACGAGGCCGGAGACGACGTCCGCGCTCGCGGCCGTGGGAGCGGGCGCGGCGGTGGCGGCCGCCTGGACGGCGTGCGCCGGCAGCACGAGGGACTTCACCTTGTCGCGCAGCTCGAGCACCAGGCGCTCGGCGGTCTTCTTTCCCACGCCGTGGATCTTCGTGAGCCGCGCCACCTCACCGCGGCCGATGGCCGTGACGAGCTCCGGCACCTCGAGCCCGCTCATCACGCTGAGCGCGAGGCGGGGCCCCACGTGGCTCACGGAGGTGAGCATGAGGAAGAGCTCCTCCTCCTGGGCGGAGAGGAAGCCGAAGAGATCCAGCGCGTCCTCCCGCACCACCGTGCGCACCCGCAGGCGCACCGCCTGGCCCTCGTCGGGAAGTCGCGTGAGCGTGAGCAGCGAGACGAAGACGCGGTAGCCCACGCCACCGACGTCCACGACGACCTCGCTCGGGCCCTTCTCGGCGACGGTACCGCGCAGCGACGCAATCAACGCACACCTCCGGGCCGTCTGACGGCGGGCTGGAGCCGGTCCGCGAGCGCCGCGAAGGCGCCCTTGCGGCGGCCGCTCGCGCGTGAGCGGACCGGGCCCGCGGGCACGCCGGGCCTCGCCTGCGCCAGGTGGCAGAGCGCGATGGCCAGTGCGTCGCTCGCGTCCGCGCGCTCCTCGAGCAGCTGGGGCATCTCCAGGAGCAGCGCCACCATGCGCGCGACGGCGCCCTTCCCGCCCGCACCGCCCGCTCCCACCGAGCGCTTCACGCGTGCCGGAGCGTACTCGTGCACGGGCAGCCCCGCCTGCGTGGCGGCAAGCAGCGCGACGCCGCGGGCATGGCCGAGGATGAGGGCGCTGCGCGCGTTCTTGAAGGTGAAGACGCCCTCCACCGCCACCGCCTCCGGACGGTAGAGCGCGAGGACCTGGCCGAGCGTGGCGTGGAGCTCGCCCAGGCGCCGCTCCAGAGGGGCCTGTGGGTCCACGCGGATGACGCCGTGGCCCACGTGGCTCGCCCTGCCCCTCCGCCCCTCCACCACCCCGTACCCCATGAACCTGCTGCCGGGGTCGATGCCCAGAATGCGCATTCCTTCACGCCCTCGCCGTTGCCATGTGATGCCTTCAGGAGGCCAGCTCCTGGAGGAGCGCCTCGTCAATCTCGAAGTTCGCGTGCACGTGCTGCACGTCGTCGTTGTCCTCGAGGGCCTCCACGAGCTTGAGCATCCGCTTCGCGTTGTCGCCGTCGAGCTTCACGGTGTTCTGCGGAAGGTACGTCAGCCGCTGCGCGCCGAGCGCCAGTCCCGCGGACTCCAGTGCCAGCGCGACGCCGTGCAGGTCGCCGGGCGCGGTGCGCACCTCGAAGCCGTCCTCGCCCAGGTTGAGGACGTCCTCGGCCCCCGCCTCGATGGCCTCCTCCATGACCGCGTCCTCGGAGGGACCGGGCTTCACCGCGACGAGGCCCTTGCGCGCGAACATCCAGGACACGCTCCCCTCGGCGCCGAGGTTTCCGCCCCCCTTGGAGAAGGTGGTGCGCACGTCGCTCGCGGTGCGGTTCTTGTTGTCTGTGAGACACTCGACGAGGACCGCCACGCCGCCGGGGCCGTAGCCCTCGTAGCTCGCCTCCTCGTAGTGGCTTCCCTCGAGCTCTCCGATGCCCTTCTTGATGGCCCGCTGGATGGTGTCGTTGGGCATGTTGGCCTCGCGCGCCGCGGAGATGGCGGAGCGGAGCCGCGCGTTCCCGTCGGGGTCGCCTCCACCGAGACGGGCGGACACCGTGAGCTCCTTGATGACCTTCGTGAAGAGCTTGCCCTTCGCGGCGCCGGTGGCGGCCTTGTGGCGCTTGATCTTCGACCAGCGGTTGTGACCGGACATGACGTCACGCCTCCTCTCACCCGCGCTCGGCCCCGTGCTCGGCAAGGGGGCACCTCAATCTACCGCCAAGTCGACTTCAGGCCCACATGGGGATGGGCCTATGTTGGCGAGCCTATGCGCTTGCTTGCCCTGCTCGTCCTGGTCCCCGGTGTCTCTCTTGCCCAGTCCACCCTCTCCGAGCTGCGCGAAGGCGTTGGCGCGGCCGTGGCGCCCGCGGTGCTCCCGGGAGGCGCCACCTCCGTGTATGCGCTGCTGGGAGCGCCGGAGCTCGTGGTGGGCTACCGACAGGGCTTCGGGCCCGTCGAGGCGGAGGCCCGCGTGCGTGCGGACTGGTTCCGCATCACCGGCGCAGCCGAGGTCCTGGCGCGCTTCCGGGTGTACGACGTCGGGAACGTGTCCGTCGCGCCCACGCTCGGGCTGGGCTTCGTGGGGAACACCGGCGCCACCTACCTGGAGGCGCAGAACTTCGGCGGCACCTTCCTCCGCATCCTTCCCGGCGCGGTGGCGAGCGTGCGGCTCGCGGACACGCTGGCGCTCGTGGGAACCGTGGAGGTTCCCATCGACGTGCCGCTGCAGGCGGATGGAGGCTCTCGCCTGATGGCGCTCGGTGGCGGAGGCGCGGAGGTCTACGTGGGCCAGGGCATCAGCCTCGCGCTGCTCGGCCAGTTGGGAGCGGAGCGCGTGGATGCGCCGACCGCGGAGGCCGTGTGGCGGCCCACCTGGCGCCTCCAGGCAGGCATGGGGATGCGCTTCTTCTAGAGGCGGCCGCCGTCAGGGCGTGGAGGCGGCGCGAGTCGCGGTCGGCCCGCCCACGAGCTTGCGCACCTCCTCGAGCGCGCGCGTGGCGTGCTCCCGTGCGCGCAGCTGCGAGCTGAAGGCGTAGCGGACGGTCCCCTGGTGATCGACGACGAACGTCACGCGCCCGGGGATGAGGCCCAGCGTGGACTTCACCCCGAAGCCCGCGCGTGCCTCCCCGCTCGCGTCGCTCAGGAGCGTGAAGGGCAGCCGGTGCCTCGCGGCGAAGCCCTCGTGCGAGTCCATGGCGTCCGCGCTGATGCCCACCACGTCCGCGCCTGCGGCGACGAAGTCCTCGTACTGATCGCGAAAGCTGCACGCCTGCGCGGTGCAGCCCGGTGTGTCGTCCTTCGGGTAGAAGTAGACGACGAGCACCTTCTTGCCCACGAGCTCGCGCAGGCGCACCGCGTGCCCGCCCGGACCGGTGAGGGTCACGTCCGGTACCGCATCTCCCGGCTGCAGCATCTTCCCCATGGCTCTCTCCACCGCGGGCCGCCCGCGCACGGGGACTCGATAGCGGCGGAGCCGGCAGCGGGCAAACGAATCAGCGGACCTTGCGCATCTGGGCGAGGAACTGCTGCGCCTCGAGGAAGCCGGTGATTCGCGGCTCCTCGCGCACCTCGCCCGTGCCGGAGATGAACACGACCGCCGGGAGGCCCTGGACACCGTAGCGCTGGTACAGCGACTCGATGGCCTCCCCGTCGTTGGTGGCGTTCACCTTCACGTTGACGAAGCGGGTGGACTC
>JAKEEX010000427.1 GCA_022616315.1 Myxococcaceae bacterium | reverse complement strand
CTCACGACCGTTGTGGAGGGCTCGCAAGCACGCCTGGACCTCGTGGAGGCAGTGGAGCGCACGCTGCGTGCAGCCGGACTGCGTGCGGGGAACGTACAGCGCCTCCCGGACTGCACGGCCTGCGACGCCGGACGCTTCTACTCGCACCGCAGGGACGCGGGGCACACCGGGCGCCACCTGTCGTTCGCGGTGTGTGATTTCTCTTGAAGGTGCCTCTCGGACCCGGGGACCCGAATTCTTGACCCCCGGAGCGGGGACTCCCTATCCTCCCGCTGAGTATTCTCCCCTCCGGAGCGTCCGGCCATTCCCCGTCGTCTCATCGCATCCGCGGCGCTCCTCGCCGCAACCGCCTGTGCGTCCGACGCCGCTCTGCGCAAGGAGCTGGGGGACGCACGGGAACAGGTCCGCACGCTTCGCGACGCCAACCGCCTCGCCGAGCAGCGACTGGAGCGGCTCGAGCAGGAGCTCGTGGTCGCGCGTGCGCGTCCGGCGGCCGCGGCCACGCAGAAGAGCGGCACTTCGGACGCCGTGCCGGAGCTGACGGTCATCAAGCTCCGCCCGCGCAAGGAGCCCGCGCCCTCGCTGAGCACCGCGGTGGCGGTGGTGGAGCCGGACCGGGGCGAGGTCCAGAGCATCATCGAGCCCACAGCGGACGCGCCGCCTGCGGTGGACATCGGTGGGGAGTCGGTGGACCCCTCGCTGCTCGACCTCGAGTACGAGTCCGCGGTCTCCGCGCTTCGCACCGGGAACGTCGCCGGCGGCGTGGAGCGGCTCAAGCGCTTCGCGTCGGAGAACCCGCGTCATGCGAGGGCCGACAACGCGCTCTACTTCGCGGGCGTGGGCCTCGTCGGCATGGAGGACGTCAAGGGCGCCGCAGCCCTCCTCGAGTCGCTCGTGGCCAGCTACCCCGCGGGTGATGCCGTCACCGAAGCACTCCTGCGGCTGGCCGAGTGCCGCGTGAAGCTCCATCAGGAGTCCGACGCCCGCGCCATCTACAACAAGCTGGTGACCGCCTTCCCCGGGACCGCGGCCGCCTCGCAGGCCGAGCAGCGCCTCGCGACCCTGTCCCGCTCTCCCTAGCGCCGTCCAGAACGAGCCCCACCCATGCGTACCCGCATCCTCGCAGCCTTCTGCACCGTGATCTCGCTCGCGCCCCTGGCCACGCTCCGTGCCCAGGAGGCAAGCGACGCGGAGGCCCAGGAGACACAGGACGAGACGGAGGCGACGGAGGTGGTGGACGCGCCGGAGGAGCAGGCCGTCCCTGCCGTCGCGCACCAGCCCGCTGGAGCCCCCGGCACGCAACACACGGTGTCCGCCGGCGACACGCTCTGGGATCTCACCCAGCGCTACCTCGGCAGTCCCTGGTACTGGCCGAAGGTGTGGTCCTACAACCCGGAGATCGCGAACCCGCACTACATCTACCCGGGCAACCAGGTGCGCTTCTTCGCCACGGGTGAGGAGGTGCCCACCCGCGTGGACGTGGCGCAGGCCTCGACCCAGCTCCCCACCTTCGACGACGCCGCGCAGGACGTCTCCGGACTGCTGGACCGGGTGCCCGAGGACCTCGTCACTGTGGCCGGACCGCTCGTCTACGCGGGCACGCCGACGTTCCCCGTGGCCACCGAGGGCTTCGTCACCGAGGACGAGGTGGGCGAGGCAGGCACCCTGGAGGCAGCGGGCACCTTCGGGTCCTTCCTGTCCACCGGGGACACCGTGTACGTCCGCTTCCGCGACCGCGCCAACGCTCGCGTGGGGGACCGCTACTCCATCTTCCGCACCGACAAGAAAGTGAAGCACCCGGTGACCGGCCGCTCCGTGGGGTACCTCACCCACATCCTCGGCACGCTCGTGGTCACCGAGGTCACCCCGGACAAGCTCGTCACCGCGCACATCGTCAGCTCGCGGGACGCCATCTCCCGTGGGGACCACGTGGGGCCCGCCGGGGAGCAGGAGTTCACCCGGGTCCAGCGCCGGCCGAACCAGGCGTCGCTCGAGGGCAACCTCGTGACGGGCATGGTCCCCTACCTCACGTTCTTCGGGGACATGCAGCGGGTCTTCGTGGACAAGGGCAGCGCGGACGGCGTGCAGCCGGGCAACACGTTCACCTTCACCCGCCAGAACGACCCCGGAAAGGCCTTCCTGGATCCCGCGCGGGCGCGGAACCACGCGATGCCCGTCTATGACATCGGGGAGTGCATCGTCCTGGACGTGAAGGAGCAGGTGAGCTCGTGCCTCATCACGCGCTCGCGCATCGAGGTCGTCCCGGGCGACCGCGCTGTGATGCGCGTCGAGGGACCCCGCACGGCGCGGCGATAGTCCACGCTCACGACGCGGAAGACGTCGGCAGAGAGTGGGAGGCACGGTGCCCCGCGGGTGTGCGTGGGTGAGCGCTCCCGTGCTGGCCTTGTGGCGCTCTGGCTGCCGCGGGCGTGTGGAGGCACCGCCGCGAGGTGAGGGGCGGGCGCTCCAAGGGGAAGAACGACACGCCTGGTCCAGGTCCACGGCGTCTCATCGTCTGAGAGCAGTCGAGGTGGGTCCCCCCGTCCAGCCCCCTCGCCCGAACCGCTCGCACACAGAGCGTCGGCACTGCAGGAGTGGAAGGAGGTGCTGACGTCCCTCTCGCCCCAGCCTCCTCTACCCAGACGTGAGCGGTCGCTGTGCCGATAGACGGGACCCTCGGAGGGGAAGTGCCGTGCCATCCACGTGGCCACCTGACGCTCGTCCGGGCCCGAAGCGGTCGATTCCTTCGGGTTGAGCGGCGCGGAGGCGGAAGGGACGAAGCAACCCACGCAGCAGCCTAGGGGCAGTGCCGCCGTCGTATGTGCGAGCGGTGTCGGCGGTGGGGGGAACCCATGTCTCCGGGAGGGCGGAGCCCAGGTACCCGTGCGCCCGCAATGCAGGTGAGTCCGTTCCCCCAGGGCGCCCGCAGGTAAAGCGCGTGGCACCACCGCAGAGCCCCGTGGCAGACGTAGCGCACGCAGGCCAGCACGGGAGCGCTCACTCACGTCACCCGCGGGGCACGGTGCATGTCCGAGGTGCCGACTGCATTCGAGGTATGCACGAGTGCAGCCAGGAGTTCGTCGAGGCTGTGTCGGACCCTGTCGCTACAGTGGCACCCTTGAACGGGCCCGCACCGCACGACGGGCTGTCGATGGGGGGCACATGGCAGCAGGGTTCCCGGAGCTCATCTCGGGCGAGCGTCACGCATTGCTCGGGCTATGGGCCATACCCGGCCTGGGGACGAAGGCGCTCGCGTCGCTGCGGGAGGGGCTCGGGTCACTCGAGGCGCTCCTGGACCGACCCATCCGCGAGTGGTGCGGGGCCGTCCGGCTGACGCCAGGGGTGCGTGCGTGGCTCCTGGAATACCCCACGCTCGCGGCGCTCGCGGAAGGGACGCTCGCTCGCGCCCAAGTGGACGGAATGCGGGTTTGTTTCCCGGGAGACGCGGCGTTTCCCACGGGCCTCCTGGACATCCCAGATACGCCGCCGCTCCTGTTCTTCAAGGGCGAGGTGACTCCACCGCAGCGCTGGGTGGCCATGGTGGGAAGCCGCCGGCCGGACGCGGGCTTCGCGCTCGTCGCGCGGCGCTTCGCGAGAGACGTCGCGGCAGGGGGCGTAGGCATCGTCTCCGGGGCAGCGGAGGGGGTGGACCGCGCGGCCCACTGGGGAGCCATGGATGCGGAGGCGCCCACGTGGGCGTTCGTCGGGTCTGCGCTGGACCAGCTGGACGCGGGCCCCGAGGCGCTGCTCCCACACCTGCTCGAGAAGGGCGGCGCGATGTATTCGGAGCTTCCCCCCGGGACGCGTGCCAGCCCCCAGACGTTTCCGCGGCGCAACCGGCTCATCTCGGGGGCCGCGCACGCCGTGGTCGTCCTCCGTGCTGCGGCTGGCTCGGGAAGCCTCCACACGGTCACCGCTGCGGAGGCCCAGCAGCGGCCGGTCCTCGCGCTCCCGGCGGAGGCGGACAATCTGGCGGCCCGGGGCTGCAACACGCTCATCCAGGAACGCCGCGCCCGGCTGTGCCTGGGCCCCGAGGACGTGTGGAACGCGGTGGGTGTCTCCGCTGCCCGGGGCGGGGTGGCCCACGCCCCCGCCGCGGTGGCCTCCGCGGCGGACCTCTCCGCCGCCGCCCAGCAGGCCTACGCCCTGCTCGCGCGCAGGCCCCGGGTCTTCGAGGACGTCCTGGCGGAGTGTGCGCTCCCCTCCGCCACCCTCACCAGCGCCCTGAGCGAGCTCGAGCTCTACGGGCTGGTCGTCCAGCACCCCGGCAAGCTGTACGCGCGGGTCTGATGGAACCAAAAAGCCTCAAGGATTTCGAGGGATTGCAATGTTCTGTGGCTTGACAGAGTCCGGGCCGGCCCCGGTAATGTGAGCCGATGCAGAAGGCCATCCAGTTCTTCCAGGACGGCGGCCCGTTCATGTTCGTCAACCTCTTCTGGCTGGCCGTGGCGCTGGCGGTGGCGGTGGAGCGGATCATCACGCTGATGTTCCGCTTCAATCTGAACGCGGGTCCGTTCATGGAGCAGGTGACGAAGCTCGTGCTCACGGGCAACGTGGACCGCGCGGTGAAGCTGTGCAGCGCCGCGCCCAACGCGCCGCTCGCCAGGGTGGTGCGCGCGGGACTCACGCGGGCCAACCGGGGCGAGGTGGAGGTGGCCAGGGCGGTGGAGGAGGCGCTGGCGGAGACCACGCCGCAGGTCCAGGCGCGCCTGCCCTGGCTGTGGAGCCTCGCCAACGTGGCGACGCTCGTGGGGCTCATCGGCACCATCTTCGGCCTCATCGGCACCTTCCAGGCGTTCGGGAACGTGCCGGCGGAGCAGAAGCAGGCGCTCCTGTCCGCGGGCATCTCCAAGGCGATGAACAACACCGCCTTCGCGCTCTCCATCGCGGTGCTCTGCATCCTCTTCCACCTGTTCCTCACGAGCTACGCGCGGGGAATGGTGGACGCGGTGGAGCTGCACGCGCTGAGGCTGGAGAACCTCCTGGCGCGCCGCGCCGCGGGCGAGACACCCGGACTGGACGGCGAGCCGCGGGAGCCCTGAGGGGCGCTCCATGATGAGAGGCGTCCGAGAGGTGAGG
>JAKEEX010000426.1 GCA_022616315.1 Myxococcaceae bacterium | reverse complement strand
GGGGTCCAGTTCTCGTCCACGGCGGGCGCAAACCTGTCACGCACCCCTACGTCCCGCAACGCAGAGTGACCCCGAGCCTGCTCCTCTGCTCCCCAAACGCCCTCCCCCTGGGAGAGGGACGGGGTGAGGGGGGGTGTGCGTCCGTGCCAGAAAGCCGCGGACCCATCCCCCGGTGACAGCGGCTGGGGATTTCGCACATGGGACAGCAGACGTGGAGGCGCTGGGCCGGGCTCTCAATGGTGGGATGTGGGCTCGCAGGGACGAGCGTACGCGCGCAGGAGGCGGCCGCGCATGGCGGGGAACCCCTCCTGCGTGCGCAAGCTTCGGTGCTCGCCTCGGACTTCCTCCTGCTGGCTGACACACCTCCCGGCCCGGAGGTGGTCTTCGTCCCCATGCTCAACGTCGGCGTGGGGCTTCGCTCCACGCGAGAGCGCCGTGGGTGGTTGCTCGGAGCGGACGTCTCCGTCTCCGCGGGCTACGCGCGGCCCGCCTCGAGCTTGGTGGGCGTGAGGGACAACTCCAGCGCGATCTTCGCGCGCTACCGACCGTGGTCCTGGGGTGAGGGCGAGGAGGCCTCGCTCACCCTCTCTCCACTCTCCAGCTCGCGCCTGCGGCTGGGCTGGAGCTATCCGGCGAGCCTGGGTGGAGGCATCTATGCCGGTCGGCCTGCTGTTCCGGGCGTCCGGGCCGAGGTGACACGCACCCGCTGGTATGCCTTCGCCGCCCTCAAGACGCCGGGCCGTCCGGCCCCTGCGGGGCAGTGGCTGCTCGCGCCGATGGCGGGAGCCGGCTTGGCTGTCTTGCCATCGCTCCGGGCCGAGGCCCAGGCAGGCCTCTTTCCGGGCGACCCGTCATACGAGGGCACCTGGATTACTTCGGACGGCATCCGCTCCAATGTGCCGATCCCCGGCTCGCACCCTGCGATCGACCCGGGGCACGTGCGCGGGCTCTCCGGCCGTCTGCTGCATCAGCAGGGCGAGCCCATCGGGTCGAGCGTGGACTTCGGCCTCCGCGGGAGGGCCCCGGAGGTGTTCGAGGAGTCCTTCCGCCGCGAGCGCTACCCCGGAGGCCTGGCGTACAGCGTGTCACTGGAGGCAACCCACGCGTCCCTCGCCCTGCCCGCGCGCCAGACCATGGACATGAATGGGAACCCGTCGACGCTCCCCCCGCTGACGGCCAGCGCCAACGCCCTCGCGCTCGAAGCCCGAATCCGGTGGGACTGGCTCCGTGTCCACGCGCTCGCGCTCGCACGCAGTGCCGCATTCGTGCTGGCGGACGACGGCGCGCTCTGGACGACCCTCCGCCAGGCCCCCGCGCGGGAGCCCGAGCTGGGGATGACGCTGGGAGCGGACTACCACCTCCCCGAGGCCGGACTGACCCCGGGCCTCGTGCTCCGTCTGACGCGGCCCGCGGCGCTGCGGGGTGGGACGGCGGAGAGCCCCTCCTGGGTGCTCCTGTCCCCGAAGGATGTCCGAACCGGGTTCCCTGCCGGCGATCTCCCCTCGCCCGTGCTCTCCGCCCGGGCGACGCTCAAGTGGGACATGGGCTCGTGGTTCGCAGCGGTGGGCGAGGTTTCCTACACACAGAACCTCGGCGAGTACTCCACGGACGCCGGTTACTGGATGGGCACGCCGGGCACCGCCGTCTCCCCGACCCGCCGGGGCGCAGGCCTCGGCTTCAACATCCTTCTCCAGACGCGCTACTGAGCGCTGCGCTAAACAACGCCTCATGCCCACCGCATTCGTCACCGGCGGCTCCGGCTTCGTGAGCATAGGCGGCATTGGGGCCCACTTTGATGGGGGAGGTGGGTTGGCTCAGGGTGGCGGTGGTGCTCCGGAGGGGGTTGGCGCGTGGGCACGCCTGCCGC
>JAKEEX010000425.1 GCA_022616315.1 Myxococcaceae bacterium | reverse complement strand
TGTCCCATGTCCCACGTCCCGAGGGACTGGTGGACCTCGAGCTCGCGCGCATCCGGCTCCACTCCGAGCGCCACCAGCTGGAGGCGCCGGATTTCCTTCGCGGTGGCTCGCTGCTTCATCGCGGAGCTCAGGGTGACGGAGGTCGACGTCACCCGGTAGCGCAGGAGGAACTCGGGCATGTTGGCCACCGGATGCCGGCGCGCGACGTCCACCCAGAGCTGATAGTCCGACGCCTCGGAGAAGCGTGCGTCGTACGACACGCCGTCCTCGTGGAACAGGCGGCTGCGCCACATACCCGAGGAGTGGAGGAACGGATTGTAGAAGAGCGGGGCCACCTTGAGGCTGTCGGAGTCCGTGGGGAAGCGCAGCTCCCCACGCTTCAACCCGAAGATGACCGCCCAGGTCCCCGTCATCGCGACCTCGGGGTTTGCCTCGAGGAATGCGACCTGGCGCACGAGCCGGCCCGGAAGGCTGATGTCATCTGCGTCGGAGCGCGCGATGTACCGCCCACGGGCGTGTTGGCAGGCCGCGTTGGCGGCGCCCGTATACCCGAGCCTTCCATTGGAGATGACCCGGATGCGCCGGTCGCGCGCCTGGTAGCGCTCGAGGACCTCCTGGGTGCCGTCCGAGGAGCCGTCGTTGACGACGATGAGCTCGAAGTCGCGCAGGGTCTGCGCCAGCAGGCTGTCGAGAGTCTCAGGAAGGAAGCGCTCGGCGTTGTAGGCCGAGATGCAGATGCTGACCAGCGGCGCGTTCCTCACGGATGGTTCCCTCTGCGGTCCACACTCACCGCCACGCGGGGGGCATGTCAGAGCGCCTCGGCCTGGCGTCCGAGGCGCAGGAAGCGCAGAAGCTGCGTGGTTGTTGCCGCATCCCGGTGCCGGGCGATGTACGGGAGCAGTCGCAGGACCTGCTGCAGCGCCTCGAGCTTCCCCCCGATGTCGATGCCCTCCATTCCCCCGCTCTCCCGCAGCGCGTGCTGGAGGACCCGTGCGCAGCCCGGGAGGACGGCCCACGCCGGGTAGGTGAGCAGGACGGTGAGGAGTCCGTTCC
>JAKEEX010000424.1 GCA_022616315.1 Myxococcaceae bacterium | reverse complement strand
TTCCCCGGCTGGCACGGGAGCGCCTTCATCGGCGGGCTGGCCTCGGAGGCGCTCGTGCGCGTGGGACTCGACGGGGTGCTCGCGCACGAGGTCGAGCGCTGGGACATGGGCGCGCGCATCCGGGAGGTCGAGCAGGGGCCGGACGGCGCGCTCTGGGTGCTCGAGGACGGCGCAGGCGGGCGCCTGCTGAAGCTCACTCCCGCTCACTGATAAGCGCATCACGCTGCTGAAGTCGACTCCCCAGGAGCCGCACATGCTGCAGAGAATCAATCTCGCGGAGAAACTGGCAACATTCTCCGAACACTGGTCGCCGCGCACCGTCGCGCGGTTCAACGACCATGACGTGATGGTCGTGAAGGTGAAGGGTGAGTTCGTCTGGCACAAGCACGACGAGACGGACGATTTCTTTCTCGTTCTGCAGGGCACGCTGGACATCGAGCTGCGCGATCGGACGATCACGCTGCGACCGGGCGAGATGTACATCGTTCCGAAAGGCGTCGAGCATCGCCCGGTGGCGCGAGAGGAAGTGCATCTGCTGCTCATCGAGTCGACCGGCACGCCGAACACCGGGGATCCCAGGACCGCAGCTCCCTACAAGACTGCGTGAGCGCAACGCGCGCCACCCGCCACCCGACTCTGGGCCATTCCGTAGAGGGAGCCCCGTGACGCGCATCTGCAAGGACGACGTGGGACGCTGCGGCCTCATCGACGTGCTCGAGGAGGCCGTCCTCACACGCCGGCCTCTGGCGGTGCAGCTCGCCTCCGGCGAGACCTTGATTGACCAGGTGGTGGACGTGGTGACCGAAGGCGGCGACGATTTCGCCGTCTTCCGCACCCACCCACGCGTGTCGGTGGGGGACATCATCGCCGTCACTCGCGCCGAGCCCCCAAAGCCCTGAAGTCACGCCTGGCCGTCCGCTGGCATTCGAACTGATCCCGAACGAATCCCTCAATGCGCTCGCGCATCCCGGGGCTCGCCGGTGTCAGGTCCGGGCGCTATCGTGAGAACATGTCGCGAGTGCTCGACTGGAACGGCAAGGACATCCCCGAGAGCCTCCGCAGGCTGCCGGCAGGGCGCTACGTGGTCGAGTCAGTAGACGACGCTCCCGAGCTCACCCCGGATGAGGAGGAGGGGCTCCGTCAGGCGCTAGGCTCCCTGGCGGAGGGGCGGGGCCGCAGTGCGGAGGAGGTCAGGCGAGCCATCGACGCTCTCCTTCAGCGGTGAAGGTCGTCTTCGCGCCAGAGGCAGAGGCCGACCTTCTCGCGGCGCTCGCCTTCCTCGCCAAGCGCAACCCGGTGGCCGCAGCACGCCTCGCCGCACGCGTGCTGACGACGGTAGGCAGGCTCGCCGATGGCGAGTTCGATGGCCCGGAGCAACTGCTCGCGAGCGGTGAGCGCGTCCGAAGCTGGCCCGTGCCTCCCTGGCGAATCTATTACCAGAGACAGGCTGATGCGCTGCTCGTGCTTCGCGTCTACCATCACGCACGCCGCCCCATGGTCCGGCGTTCGCGGCGCCGCCGGCGCTGACGCCCCACTCGCACGAGACGGGGCCAGGCGCACGCGCTCAGCCCACCGCCTGCATGGCCACGGCGTACAGGTGCTCGCGTAACCCAGGTGCCATGTCCGCGTGGAGAACCATCAATGGCGCGGGTGGAGACTTGACGAGCCCGTGCGTGGCGGCCCACGCGCTCAGCTCGATGAAGCGGGAGGGGATGTCGAGCCGGACGAGTCCCTGCTGTCCCCTGACGAGCTCGCTCGCGAGGGCCTGTGCCACCGTGTCGTCCGGTGCGACCAGGGGGCCGACCATCACGACGTCGAGGTTGGGCCAGGAGAGGCCATAGCCCACGATGCGGTTCTCGCGAACGGCCACACGAGATCGCAGGGACACCTCCGCCAGCGCTTGGAGCAGCATGCGCCGCGGAGCACCGAACGAAACGGCATCCAGCGCGACCACTGCCTCCAGGTCGGCAGGCATCATCACACGGACTTGGAAGTCCCGTTCCTCGAAGGCACCTGCGAGGGCACGCACCGTCCCGACGTGCTTGTGGAGGGTATCCACCTCCACGAAGCCGAGCTTCTCGTCCAGAGGACGTCCCTGGGGCGTCGCATACAGGAGTGTGGGCACGGGCCCGAGGCGCTCGAGCGCACGCTCCATGAGGCGGCGCGCGAGTCCCCTCCCCTCGTGGGCAGGCGCAATCAGCATCATCCCGATGACCCCTGCCCGGCCCCCGTAGGGGGTGGAGATGACGGCGCCGGCCAGGCCCCCCTCGGGCGCCTCCAGCGCGAAGCCCTCTCCGATTGAGAGCAACATCCGCCACTTGAGCGCCTCCGCGGGCCATTCGCGCGCAGCAGCGAGCGCGAGGCACGCGGGTACGTCGTCAGGAATGAGCGGGCGGAGACGCATGTCCGCCCTCTACCACCAGAGTGGGCCGCGCACCCCGTGTCAGTGCAGGGCGCGCTCGAGGCGGCTCATCCACTCGTGAGTGCGCTCATGCCGCGGCAGCAACTCCGTGCCCTGCGCGCCGCTACGACACCAGTGGGGCGTCTCCCTCGGGCGCGATGACCACGTCGATCGAGCGGAGGAGCTCGACGTCTGCGAGGAGATCGATCCGGACGATCTTCCCCGCGACGACGGTGAAGTCGACGACGACGCGCGGCTTGCCCCCGGGAGCCCACACCGCGCCCGGAACGCCGTCGACGGTGGCGAAGCGTGCGGCGGCCTGCGCGCGGCGGAAGAACGTCTTCGCCACGGCCTGCGCACCGAGCACCTCCGGCGCAGAGCCGGCCTTCACCGCCGCTGCGTCGGCGCGGAGCACCACGCTCGGATCCAGCACGGCGGGCAACGCGCCGAAGTCTCCGCCGCGAGAGGCCGCGAAGAAGGCAGCGACCACCTCGCTCTGGCGGCGAAGACTGGCCTCCGTCGCCGGGTCGGCCCCTTGGATCCGCCGGCGCGCGCGGCTGGCGAGCTGGCGCGTTGCCGTGGGCGTGCGCTCGACGATGGGGGCGATCTCCTCGAAGGGGACGGCGAAGAGGTCGTGGAGGACGAAGGCGATCCGCTCAGGCGGCGCCAGCGTCTCCAGCACCACGAGCAGCGCTGAGCCGACCGAGTCGGCGAGGAGGGACTCTTCCTCCGGATCCATTCCCTCGGAGGGCTTGCGGACGACATCGCCCAGCGCCTCCTCGTGGCGAGCTCTGCGCGAGCGCAGCAGGTCGAGGCACAGGCGCGCCCCCACCGTCGTCAGCCACCCTCCCAGATTCGCGACGCCCTGAACGTCCGAGCGCTCGAGGTGAAGCCACGCCTCCTGGACCGCGTCGTCCGCTTCGCTGAGCGAGCCCAGCATCCGGTAGGCCACGCGCCTCAAATGGTCCCGGTGGGTCTCGAACTGCGCCGCCAAACCTTCGTTTTCAGGCACGTTTTCAGTCTCGGTCACATTCCCAGGGTCAGGTTTCGTCAAGGCGGTGACGCACCCAACAACAGCGCGTGTAACAAGGAGCCGAACGAATGTCCCGAACCTCAATCCGTACCGCCGTCTACTGGGCCGCCACCTCCCTCGTCTCCCTCGGTATGACGTTCGGAGGGATAGCGGACCTGGCCCGCTTCGAGCCGAACATGAACGTGATCGCCGCTCTCGGCTACCCCACATACTTCGCCACCTTCATCGGCGTCTGGAAGCTGCTGGGGGTGCTGGCGATCCTCGCCCCGCGGCTTCCCCGGCTCAAGGAGTGGGCCTACGCCGGCTTCGCGTTCAACTTCGCTGGCGCGATCGTCTCGCACCTCGCGGTGGGAGATCCGGTGCACAAGGCCATCGCCCCCGCCGCGTTGCTCGGGATTGCTTTCGCGTCGTGGGCGCTTCGGCCGCAGAGCCGCCGGCTCGGCACCGTGATGGGCGACTCTGTGGTGACGACGAGAATCGAAGGGTACGCCGCCGTGGCCGCGAGCTGAGACGCGCGGCCCTCGGGCCCCGGGGGCTTCACGCCTTCAGCTCAGGCGCGTGCCTCCAGTCTTCCCGGCGCCGCATGCGACGGAGCGCCAGCAGCATGAGGGGCAGCGCCACCCCCAGCCCTCACGAAGCCGTCGGCGCCAGCGCCTCCCCCTCCTCCTCCCGCGCTCGCCTCGCCCCGCCCCGCAGCCGCTGCACCAGCACGTACAGCCCGGGGATGAAGACGAGGTTCACCACGGTGGACACCAGCATCCCACCGAAGACGGCCGTGCCGAGCGAGTTGCGTGCGGCGGCCCCCGCGCCCGTGGCGCGCATCAGCGGCACCACGCCCAGCAGGAAGGCGATGGACGTCATCAGGATGGGTCGCAGGCGCACCTCGGCGGCCTGGACCACCGCCTCCAGCGCGTCCCGGCCCTGCTCGCGCAGCTGCTCGGCGAACTCCACGATGAGGATGGCGTTCTTGCTGGCCAGGCCCACCAGCATCACCAGGCCCACCTGACAGAACACGTCGTTGGACAGCCCGCGCAGCGCCTGCAGCCCCAGGGCCCCGAGCACCGCGAGCGGCACCGAGAGGATGACCACCAGGGGCAGGCTGAAGCTCTCGTACTGCGCGGCGAGCACCAGGAAGACGAAGAGCAGGCCGAGGCCGAAGATGAGCAGCGTCTGGCCGCCGCTCTCCTGCTGCTCGAGCGACAGGCCCGTCCACTCTCCGCGCACGCCCTCGGGCAGCAGCTCGGCGGCCAGCGACTCCATGGTGGCCATCGCCTGGCCGGAGGAGACGCCGGGGGCCGCCTGGCCGTTCACCTCGGCGGAGCGGAACAGGTTGTAGTGGCGGATGACCTGCGCGGAGGTGGTGGGCGTCACCGTCACCAGCGACTCGAGCGGGAGCATGTCCCCGCCGTCGTTGCGCACGTAGAACGCGCCGATGTCCTGCGGGCTGTCGCGGAACTGCTGCTCGGCCTGCACGTAGACGCGGTAGGTGCGCGAGGCGTAGTTGAAGTCGTTGACGTACTGGCTGCCCATGTAGAGCTGCAGGGTGCCGAAGACCTGCTCGATGGGCACGCCGAGCGCCTTGGCCTTCTGCCGGTCCACCTCCACGTCCAGCAGCGGCGTGTTGGCGGTGAAGGAGGTGAGGACGCCGCGCAGTGTCCCGCTCTCGTTGCCGCGCGCCACCAGCTCGTCCGTCGCCGTGGCGAGCGCGTCGAGCGAGCGGCCGCCGGAGGTGTCCTCGACGATGTACTGGAAGCCGCCCACGCTGCCCACGCCGCGGATGGCGGGGGGCTGCAGCGGCACCACCCGCGCCCCGCCGATGGCGCCCAGCGGCGCGCGCAGCCGCTCCACCAGCTCCGCCACCGACTGTCCCTTGCCCCCGCGCTCCTCCCAGGGCACCAGGGCGCCGAAGATGCGCGCCAGGTTGGGCCCGTTACCGGACAGGCCGCTGCCCCCGATGACGAACATGCTCCTGAGCTCGGGCTGGGCCGCCAGCACGGACTCCACCTGCCGAAGAACCTTCTCGGTCTGCGCGAGCGAGGTGCCCTCGGGGCCCTGCACCGAGACCATGATGTAGCCCTGGTCCTCGTCCGGGATGAAGCCGGTGGGCACCGTGCGGAGGAGCGCCACGGTTCCGGCGATGCAGAGCAGGAAGGCGCCGAGCACGAGCAGCGGGTGCCGCAGCAGCCGGCGCAGGAGCTGCCCGTACACGGCCCGGGTCCGGTCCAGCACCCGGTCCACCCAGCGGAAGAAGACCCACTTCTCCCCGTGCTGGGCCTCGAGCAGCCGCGCGCTGAGGGCCGGCGTGAGGGTGAGGGCGCAGAAGGTGGAGAGGGCCACCGACGCGGCGATGGTGAGCGCGAACTGCCGGTAGATGGCGCCCGTGGTGCCGGGGAAGAGCGCCACCGGGACGAAGACCGCCACCAGCACGATGGAGATGGCCACCACCGCCCCGGCCACCTCCTTCATGCCCTCGCGTGCCGCCTGACGGGCCGTGAGGCCCTTCTCGTGCATCAGCCGCTCGATGTTCTCGATGACCACGATGGCGTCGTCCACGACGAGGCCCGTGGCGAGCGT
>JAKEEX010000423.1 GCA_022616315.1 Myxococcaceae bacterium | reverse complement strand
TTGCACCGCTGTGAGTGCTCGGGGGGCAGGCTGGGCCTCACGCTTCTTGGAGGGCTCCTGCCGACCTGCCGGGCCCGTGTTATGGGTCCAAGCGCGATGACCCCCACCGAGCGTCTCTACTTCGCGGACCCCTTCCTGCACCGCTTCTCCGGGCGCGTGGTCGCCCACGGTACCTGGGCAGGTGCTCCGTCGGTCGTCCTCGACCGGACGGTCTTCTATGCAGAGGCAGGGGGGCAGATGGCGGACCGCGGGGTGCTCGGCGGACTTGCGGTGCGCGACGTCCAGGTGGACGACGCGGGCGTCGTGCACCACGTGCTGGACGTGCCTGCGGGGGAGGCGCTTCCCGAGGTCGGCGCGGAGCTGACGGGCGAGGTGGACCGGGCGCGGCGCCGCGTGCACATGGCGCTGCACACGGGCCAGCACATGCTCTCCCGCGCGCTCGTGGATGTGGCCCAGGCTGCCACCGTCTCCTCGCGGCTGGGTGAGACCGTGTGCACCATCGACGTCGACCTCGAGACCCTGGACGAGCGGCGCGTCGCGGAGGCGGAGGCGCTCGTCAACTCCGTCATCGACGACGACGTGGCCATCCGCGCCTTCTTCCCGACGCCGGACGAGCTGGCCGCGCTCCCGCTGCGCCGCGCGCCCAAGGTGACCGAGAACATCCGCGTGGTTCAGATTGGAGACTTCGACGTCTCGCCGTGCGGCGGCACGCACTGTACGCGCTCGGCGCAGGTCGGGCTCGTACGGATGATCGGCGTGGAGCGCAACAAGGGGAAGGGGCGCATCCTCTTCTCCGCGGGTCCGCGCGCTCGCGGCGAGCTGTGGTCGGAGGCGGGCACGCTGCGGACGCTCGGTCGCGAGTTCTCGTGCGGACCCACGGACGTGAAGGTCGCGGTGGACAAGCTGAGGCGCGACCTCACCGAGGCCCGGGAGGCCCTCGGCGCCACACGTTCGCGCCTGGCGGACGTCGTCGTGGCGGAGCTCGCGGCCTCGCTCGAGCAGGCCCCCGACAGGCCCGTGGTGGCGGTGCTGGACGGCGGCGCCGAGCTGCTCCGGAGCGTCGCGGCACGCCTCACGTCCCGGCCCGAATCCGTGGTGCTGCTCGCCGGTCGCACGTCGGAGGGACTCGCAGTCCTGGTGACGCGCGGCAGCGGCTCCACCTTCGCGTGCGGCGCATTCCTCAAGCGCGCGGCCGAAGCCACCGGTGGGCGAGGCGGGGGTCGCCCGGAGCACGCGGAGGGTCGCCTGCCGCCGGGGACGGATTGGCCGGCGCTCGTGGCCTCGTTGCTCGGCTGAAGGGGCTGCCCGCGCGCGGCGCGGATGACCGTTGCTGCGCGTTCGCGACCTCCGGCGAACGCGCAGCCGCTCCCGGGTGGGAGTCTGCTCGAAGCGACAGACGGAGTGACCCTGTCAGGGTTTCGAGATGTCCTGGGTGAGGGCTTCTGGCACCGGGTCGCCGGTGAGCGATTCCATGAACGCCACGAGGTCGTCGACTTCCTGCTCGGTGAGGTTCAAGGGAACGATGAGCGGGTCCTTCGTCCCCGAGAAGCTGTCGGCGGCGCCGCCGTCGTTGTAGAACTGAACGACCTCTTTCAGTGTCTTGAGCTGCCCCGCGTGCGTGTACGGCGCCGTGAGCGCGACGCCGCGCAGGGTCGGGGTGCGGAAGGTGCCTTCCGATTCCCCCGGCATGGAATCTTGAGCGCCGAAATTGGCCAGGCGCGCAGCACCGGCGCCCGGATCGTCGCTAAAAGGTGCCTTGGCAGCGCTGATACCAGCCGCAAACAGCTTCCTTCCGTCCGTGAAGCGACCCTTGTCTTCTGTCTTCTGCCGGCTGCGCGGGGGCGTCGGCCGGATTCACCTGCTTCAAGCCCGTGTTCCGAAATTGAGATTGTTCGTCGGTGAAGCTGAAGTGGGTGCCCGCATTGCACTTCACACACCCGGCTTTGTCGATGAACAATCTCAGGCCGCTCTTTTGCGAGGGGGTCAGATCGTCTCCTCTGAGGCCCGCCGCCACGTACTTGTCGAACGGCGAATTCTTGCTCTCGAGCTTGCGCATGTAGGCCTGAAGGGCCTTGCCGAAGTTCACGAGCACGCGCGTGAGCGCCGACTTGTCGTCTGCCGAAAGCGCCTCGTAGGGTCCATCGGGAGCACTGGCTGCCGCTTTGGGTTTGGCCTCGAGCGCGTTGAACTCCGCATCGATGGCGAAGCGTTCGTTGGGTGTGTTGCGACCCTCGATGCTCGTGGGCATGGCAGCCGAGCGGCCACGTGTTGTCGTGGTATGGCGACCCTGAGTCACTCCCCGGTTCGTGTCGCCCGCGTGGCGCTGGCGGCCGCCGAGAAGGCGCTGCCGGCCCACGCGAGCAAGTTCAGCCGCAAGGACCACCTCACCCTGCCGCAGCTGACCGCCTGCCTGGTATTGCAGCGGTTCCTTCGCACCTCATTGCGCGGCGCCGAGGCGTTCCTGAAGGACTCCAGCGACGTGCGGAGGGTGCTCCACATTGAGCAGGCACCTGACCACACGGCCCTCTGGCGCGCGCACAGGGCGCTCACACCCGAGCACCTCGAGCGCCTCACCGAAGAGACAGTGCGGCTAGCCCTGCGCGCGCACGTGCTGCCCGAGGGAAGTGGGGCGACGCTCATTCCAGACGCGACGGGCCTCACCAGGAGTCGTGCGAGCCACTTCGCCGCGCATTCGCAGTCGAGCTACGCACGGCGCCTGGCCAGAAAGAAGAAGCGTCGAAGGCGCAAGCGCATGCCCAAGAGCGCCTGGCACTACCCGAAGTGGACGATTGCCATCGACCGCGAAAGCTTCCTCATCCTCGCCCAATTGGCCCGCCGCGGCCCATACCACGGCGTGCAGGACTTTGCCCCGCTCGCCCTCGAAGCCCACAGCCTGAGGCCCTCGGCCCTCGTGCTTGCTGATGCAGGCTTCGAAAGCTGCGACAACCTCCGGCTGTGTAGGGAATGGTTAGGCGCACGTGTCGTCATGCGCGTGGGTCTGAGGCCACGCGATAAGCGCGGCGCGCACAGCATTCGCTGCCCCTACCGACGCGCCCTCGCCCTGCACCTACCCAGGCGTCTCTACAGCATGCGCAACGCTGCCGAGAGCAACTTCTCCGCCGACAAGAGGCGCTTCGGAGACCTCACCCCTAGCCGCTCATGGGAGGGCCGGCTGCGCGACGTGCTGCTGCGCGGCGTGCTCCACAACTGCGCTCTCCTCATGCCCGGAAAGGGTCGCAACACACCCAACA
>JAKEEX010000422.1 GCA_022616315.1 Myxococcaceae bacterium | reverse complement strand
AGCGGGACGTGGCGTCCGCGCTCGCGTTCGCCCGCGAGGCCCCTGCGCTGACAGAGAGCGCTCCACGAGAGCTCGTGCAGGACGGGACACCGGATGCCGGGAACGCGGACGCGGGCACGCCGCTCCCTGCCGTGGGCATGACGGTGGCGGAGCTCTCCGCGAAGTTCTCCCGCTGCTTCGAGCCCGGTGAGACTCTGTTCCTCCCGGACCGCGGCGACCGCGAGACCTGGGCCCGGAAGGACCTCGCCGTCTGCCGCGAGCTCTATCCGCAGTTTGACAGGACGGTGCTCCTCATCGAGAACGGGAAGGTCTTTGCCTACGGCCAGCGGGGGCCCGTGATGCAGCGCCTGGAGGACGGCGGGACGGTGCCCGCTCTCTAGGCGGGTGGCCTCCCGGGCGGGCGGCGGCGGACCCCCAGGGCGGCTCGCGGTTGCGGCCGCGCACCCGTCCGCGAAGAAAAAGGATCTCCCATGAATGACCAGACGTTCATGAAGCTCGTGGGCCTCCTGCCCAAGTCCGCCCTTTCAGCGGTGGTGGGCGCGGCCACGCGGGCGCCTGCCCCGGCAGGGGTGCACCGCGCGGCCATGCGCGTGTTCGCGAAGCGCTTCGCGGTGGACGTCGACGAGGCCGAGCACGGGTTCGAGGGGTACCGCACGTTCGGCGAGTTCTTCGCGCGCGGCCTCAAGCCGGGCGCACGCCCCATTGCTCCGGGCGAGCGCGTGGTCATCTCGCCCGTGGATGGCGCCGTGTCCCAGCGCGGCGACAGCGAGGGGGGCCTGCTCGTGCAGGCCAAGGGCATCACCTACACGGTCGCGCAGCTGCTCGGGGACGCCGCCGCCGCCGCGCCGTTCGAGGGCGGTGCGTGGACGACGCTCTATCTCTCTCCGCGCGACTACCACCGCATCCACGCGCCGCTGTCCGGACGCATCACCGGATATGCGTACATCCCCGGCGAGTTCTGGCCGGTGAACCCGGCGTCGGTCGCGAACAAGCACGCCCTCTTCGCCATCAACGAGCGCCTCACCACGTATATGGACACGCCGCTCGGGCGGCTCGCGCTGGTGAAGGTGGGCGCCACGTGCGTGAGCCGCATCAGGGTGACGTACGCGGACATCGTCACGCACCGTGGGGAGCCGGGCCGCGTGCACACGTTCGACGCACCCATCCCCATTCAGAAGGGTGCGGAGCTCGGGCGCTTCGAGATGGGCTCCACCGTCATCCTCCTCTTCGAGAAGGGCCGTGTGCGGTGGGACCAGGTCCTCCTGGAGCGGGCGAGGGTGCGCCTCGGGATGCGCATCGGAGAGGGAGCGGCATGAGCGGCAAGGTGAGCGGGGTGAAGGGGATGAACGACCTCCTCCCCCCGGACAGCAGCGTCTGGCAGCACGTGGAGCAGACGGTGCGGGAGCTGTTCGCGCGCTTCGGCTACCAGGAGGTGCGCACGCCCGTGGTGGAGGACACCGCGCTGTTCGTCCGCAGCGTGGGCGAGGCCACCGACATCGTGGGCAAGGAGATGTACACCTTCGAGGACAAGGGCGGCCGCTCGCTCTCGCTGCGCCCCGAGGGGACCGCTCCCGCCGCGCGCGCCTACATCGAGCACGCGGTGGCCAACCAGGAGCCGGTCACCCGCTGGTTCTACATGGGGCCCATGTTCCGCTATGAGCGGATGAAGACCGGGCGCTACCGCCAGTTCCACCAGATTGGCGCGGAGGCCTACGGCGCGTCCGAGGCGGCCCAGGACGTCGAGCTGATGGACATGGTGGTCCAGCTGCTCGAGGCGCTCGAGCTGAAGGACATCTCCCTCAACCTCAACTCGCTCGGGGACGAGACCTGCCGCCCCGCCTACCAGGAGCAGCTGGTGGCGTACCTGCAGGCGCACCGCGACGAGCTCTGCGCGGACTGCCAGGCGCGGCTCGAGCGGAACCCGCTCCGGGTCCTCGACTGCAAGAACGAGCGCTGCCAGGCGGTGGTGGCCGCCTCACCGGACATCCAGACGTTCCTCTGCGAGCCGTGCCGCGCCCACTTCGACGAGGTGAAGCGCAAGCTCGACCTCCTGGGCATCCATTACGTGGTGAACCCGCGCATGGTGCGGGGCCTGGACTACTACACGCGCACGGCCTTCGAGTTCATCGCCTCGCACCCCGCGCTGGGCACCGCGAGCACCGTGGGCGGTGGTGGGCGCTACGACAGGCTGGTGAAGCAGCTGGGGGGCCCGGACGTGCCGGCGGTGGGCGTCGCGCTCGGGCTCGAGCGGCTCTGCCTGTTGCTCGCATCCGAGGCGGGAAGGTACGCCGCGCCTCCGGACCTCTTCGTGGCCTTCGCGGACGCGGCGGCCGCCGAGCAGGGCTTCGTGCTGGTGAGCCGCCTGCGCAAGGCCGGCCTCAGGGTGGAGTTCGACCCGCGCGGCGGCTCGCTCAAGAGCCAGATGAAGCGCGCGGACCGCACCCACGCGCGGTATGCGCTGGTGCTCGGCGAGAACGAGCTCGCGAGCGGGAAGGGCCAGCTCAAGCCCATGCAGGGCGGCGAGCCCATCCCCGTGGCGCTGGACGAAGTGGCCGCGGCCCTGGTGACGCGATGAGACGGATGGCCGGTGTGGTCCTGGTGGCGGTGCTGGGCGCGACGGCGGCGCGTGCCGAGGAGCTCGCGGTGGTGGACCGTCCGGCGCCCAACTTCCGCCTCCCCGTCTACAACCCCGGCCCCGTGGGGGCCACCTTCGTGGGGCTCGACAGGTACGTGGGCCCGGACGCGAGCGACAAGCAGACGAAGGTGGTCCTGCTCTCGTTCATGGCGTCCTTCTGCAAGCCCTGCAAGAAGGAGATGCCGTACCTGCAGGCGCTGCACGAGCGCTACCGCGACTTCGGCCTGAGGGTCATGATGGTCTCCATCGACACCGAGCCCGAGGGACAGAAGCTCATCGACGAGCTCATCACGCAGAACAAGGTGACGTTCCCGGTGCTCAAGGACCGCTTCAATCTCGTGGCGCGTCGCTGGCTGGGCAGCCAGAGTCCTCTGCCCTCCGTGTTCATGGTCCGCCCGGACGGCAACGTGTCGCTCGTGCACCGGGGCTACGACGAGGAGGCGAGCGTCTTCCTGGAGAAGGAGGTCCAGTCCGTGCTCGACATCCAGCGGAAGCAGGGGCCCTCAGCCGGGAGGAAGCGCGCGCCCTGACCCCGCTCACCGTCATCGCCGGCCCCACCGCGTCCGGGAAGACGGCGCTCGCGGTGCGTCTCGCGAGGGCGCTCGACGCGGAGATCGTCAGCGCGGACTCGCAGCAGGTCTACCGGTACTTCGACCTGGGCACCGCCAAGCCCTCCGCGGAGGAGCTCGCCGCGGTGCCCCACCACCTCATCGGGGTAGTGGATCCGGACGAGCCCTTCAGCGCCGCCCGCTACCAGCAGCTCGCGGACGCAGTCATCGCGGACATCACATCGAGGGGCCGACGGGTGCTCGTCGTGGGGGGAACGGGCCTGTACATCCGCGTCCTCCTGCACGGTGTGGTGCCCGCTCCGCCCGTGGACCCGGGCTTGCGCGCCTCCCTCGAGGCGGAGGCGGCGCAGCATGGCCGCGAAGAGCTGCACGCGCGGCTTTCGCGCGTGGACCCGACGACGGCTGCGCGTCTCCACCCCGCGGACCTCGTGCGCGTGGTGAGGGCGCTGGAGATCCACGCGCAGACAGGCACTCCCGCATCGGAGCTCCAGCGGGCGCACGCCTTCGAGACGGACCGGTACGCCTACGAGCTCTTCGTCCTCTCTCCGCCGCGGGAGGCGCTCTACGCGGCCATCGATGCGCGCACGCAGCGCATGTTCACCGGGGGGCTCGTGGAGGAGGTGGCGGAGCTCGTCCACCGCGGGTACCGGGATGCCGCGCCCATGCGCAGCGTGGGCTACGCCCAGGCGCTCGACGTCGTGGACGGGCGCCTCACGCGCGAGGAGGCCATCCGCCTCGCCGCCCAGGCGACGCGCCGCTACGCCAAGCGCCAGGAGACGTGGTTCCGGAAGGAGCGGGGCGCGGTGCACGTGCCCTGGCCCTACCAGGAGCACTTCGCATCGCTCACGCAGGGAAACGGTCCCTGAGCACCGAGCTGACCTCGGGGGAAGCGGGCTGAGTGCATCAGATGGAGGCGTACCGCTCGGAACCCCCTGCGGCGTCCCCACCCTTGGGACCCCCCAGGCGCGTCGTCTGCCCGTGTGTCAGGACCCGGAGCAGGTCCTGCATGCGCAGCGGTTTGGGAAGGAAGACCTCCGCCCCGGCCTCGAGCGCTCGCCTCCGCACATGCGGTCGGTCGAGGCCGCTCATCACGACGACGCGGGTGGCGCGGGTCAGTGGATGCGCCTTCAGGCCCTCACAGAGCCGTAGCCCGTCCACCCACTGGAGGACGACGTCCAGCAGGATCGCGGTGGGCGGGCGGCGTGCGACGGCGCTGTAGAGCGCGAGCTCGTCCGCGAAGCACACCACCTGCGCTCCGTGCGACTCGAGCAGCTGGCGAAGCGCCTCCCTCGCGCCGACGTCGTCGTCCACGACGTAGTACAGGTCCGGCTCGAGCATGTGCGCTCCCACGGGGATGGGCTCCAGGGGCGCACGCACGAGCCGGGAGAGGGACTCGAGGATTGCATACCTGCGTGCCGTCCGATGGAGCGCACGCGGCGTGAGGGCGCCGAGTCCCAGGACGCCTCCCGACCAGGGCTCTCGCCGCGGAAGGGCGCTCGCTGCACGCGCGAACGCGCCCGCAGCGCGCGGCCCGGCCTTTCTCAGCCAGGAGACCGCTGCGGTCCCGGCCTCCGCGTCGTCCAGGAGGTGGACGAGCCCATCGGTGACGTAGCGCCGCTTCAACGACCGCGCCGACGTGCCGATCTCCATCAGCGCAGACGCCGCGCGGCTCGCCGTGGCCAGGGTGGCGGCGACGCCCAGCTGGAGCGGATGCCCGAGCGCGGCCGGCCCCACGGCGAGGCGTCCCTCCGCGACGAGGCGCCTTCCAGCACCCGCGGGCAGGCACGTGGGCGCCACATGGGCGAGCTCGAAGCCCTCGTCGATGAGGCCGTCCCGCGCCGCCATCATCAGGGCCTGGCAGAGGTCCGCCGGCGTCGCTCCCGGGCCGAAGCCGAGCGCGTACACGGAACCCTCGCAGGGCACGAGGAGCAATCCATCCAGCGCGGGGAGGGGAGCCACCCACAGCCGCGCCACCCCCACGGACCTGGACTCCGACGACGCCAACCTGAGCCGCGCTTCGACCGCGGGCAGGGTCCGAGGCCCGCGATAGCCCTGGAGGAAATGAGGGCCGACGGGTGCCGCGACCCCGGCTGCGAGCAGGGCGGCATCGAACCGCTCCGCTTGCCCCGCAGCGCGGACGAGGAGGTCCCCCCGGCCCCGGCCTGCGGGCGTGCCCGGAACGAGCGCCATCCGTTCGACGCCCTCCACCCGGCGCTGCACCACGACTGCGCCGGAGCTCTCCACCGTGGCCCGGAGCTGCTCCCGGAGCAGGGCCTGGCCGCCCACGCCCGTGGCCTCGCCGTCCACCACCCAGAGTCCTGCGGCGGGGGCGGAGAGGAACTCCCGCCTGTTGTCCGAGAGAATCTCCACGCCCCGCAGGGCCCCGGCCTGCCACTCGGGAGGCACGCGGCAGCCCACCGCAGCAAGGCGGGAGCGGCACTCGGGCGTGAGCAGCACCGGCCGGCCGGGCTGGGCGGCCCTGCCACCGTCGAAGACCGTGATGTCGAGGCCGCGGCCCCGCACACGTGCGGCCTGCGCAAGTGCCGCAGCCGCACCGAGGCCGGCCACGCCCCCACCCACGACCGCCACCCGGCTCACTCCCCCGCGCGCCGCCGCCGCCATGGGCCCCTCGCCACCACCGTCGACTGCCACCTCACGTCGCCGACCAGGCCGCCGGAGGGCGCACAGACATCGCTCCCGGCGAACGCTGGCCCGCCCGAACCACGTCCAGCACGATGCGGTCCCGCCCCGCATCCTTGGCACGGTAGAGGGCGTCATCCGCGGCCTTCAGCAGCGCCCCTGCGCTCGGCATCGGTGCTGCCTCCGTGTGCTCCGCGACACCGACGCTGATGCTCAATCCGAGCGACTCCGTGCACCCGTCCCCGACCACCACGCGCAGCTCGCCGAGTCCCGCTCGCACCCGCTCCGCGAAGACCGCGGCCTCCTCGGCCGTCTGGTGCGGCAGGAGGAGGACGAACTCGTCACCTCCGAAGCGCGCCGCGAAGTCCACCCCGCGCAGGTTGGCGCGCAGGTGCCGGGCGAGCGCGACGATGGCCCGGTTCCCCACGTCGTGGCCCCAGCCGTCGTTGATGGCCTTCAGGTGGTCGAGGTCCACCATCACCACCGCGAGCGCGTGGCGGTAGCGCTGTGCACGCTTGAACTCCTCGTCCAGGCGCGCCGTCAGAGCGCGGAAGTTCGCGAGCCCCGTCAGCGCGTCCGTCCGCGCCAGGGCTTGCAGCGCACGTCGCCGGCGCGTCTGCCGCAGAGCACGCTCCATCCGCGCGACGAGCTCCCGGGGTGGGGCCGGCTTGTGCACGTAGTCCGCGGCGCCCAGCTCGAGGCACCGCACCACCGTGCCCTCGTCCTGGTCCCCGGAGAGGAAGATGACCGGGATGTCCGCGGTCCTCGCGTCCCGCTTCAGGGCCTCGAACACGCGCACCCCGTCGAGCCCGGGCAGGAAGAGGTCCATCAGGATGAGGTCCGGGACGGCGTCCTTCGCGCTGCGCAGGGCCGCCTCGCCGTCCTCCACCCACGCCACGCGAAACCGGAGCCCCAGGTACTCCTGCAGCGCCAGCGCCTGAACACCGTCGTCCTCCGCGAGGAGGACTCGGAACCTTCCACCGGGTCCGCTCCCCTTGGGTCCGAAGGCGTCCACACCCCCTTCTAGAGCAAGCGCCGTGCCTCAATGCGTCATGGCGAGGAGGGCTGGAGAATCAAGCGCTTGTCGCGACGCGGGCCCCACACGCGACGCGACGGAGGGCAAGTCCTCCTGTCGCACCCGCACGGGTGCCTGGAAAGATTTGCAAGCGCGGGCGCCCGGCGTCACCTGCGCAGGAACTGCACGCGGCGTCCGCCCATCGTCGGGGTGGGGGGCGGCTCGAGCCCGAACTGCCACCAGTGCGGCTCGTAGGGCCTCATCTTCAACCGCTTGTCGTTCTGGAGCGCAGAGAGGCTGCCCTTGAGCTTCTCGTCCGAGGGATTGGCCTCCACGGCGCGCCCGAGCACCTGCAACGCCTGGCCACGCTCCTTGAGCTGCACGAGGCACCACGCGTAGACGGCCCAGACGAGGCTCTCCTTCTTCCCTGTCTTCACCGCGGCCTCGAAGGCGGTCTTCATCCGCGCGGGGTCCTTGCGCTGGAAGTAGAGCGCGCCCTCCATGGCCTTCGCCATCGCGTTGCGTGCGCTCGCCTTCTCGAAGTGGGGCAGGGCCGCGTCGAAGTCCTTGGCCATGTAGAGCAGCATGGCGATCTGCGCGTGGAGCTCCGGTGCCACGAGGAACTGCCACTTCCCCCAGGAGAGGCCTCCTTCCAGCATCTTCACCGCGCGCTGGATCATCTGCTGCATCTCGCGCGGGTTGGAGGGCTGTCCGGAGAGCTCCTTCTGCACGCGGGTCGACAGCGCCTGCACTTGCTTCACGACGCGACGGGCGAGGAGGAAATAGGCGACGAGGAAGGCGAGCGTCCCGGGGACGACGGCTGCCCACAGGGAGAAGCCAGCGAGCTTCATCGCCAGCGTCACCAGGACGCCCACGGCCAGGGATAGGAGGAGGTTATACATGCGCGCACGTCCTTTAGCTGCGGGCACCCGGGTTCCGCAATCCTCAGGATGCGTCGTCATCTTTGGATGCGACGGGCGGGCAGAACCTGTATACCGGACGCACACGCTCTCCCTCTGTGGGGGGGCGAGGGGCCCTCTGTCGAAACTGGTAGACGAGGCGGACTCAAAATCCGCTGCGGCTGACCCCGCGTCCCGGTTCGAGTCCGGGGAGGGCCACTGTGTCTGCCCCCAAAGGTTCCTGTTCAGGGGACGGGCGCACGAGCGCTCGCTCTGGCGACCAGGGCTCGAGAGGCCAATCGGTGACCACCTCCTTCGCGTGGCCGAGCCCCCATCCACCCGAGAGGGTGGGGCGCCCCTCACGGAAGGCCGCCACGGCCGCGCTGAAGGCGCACGTGGCCGTGCTCGGCGGTGAGCCGCTGCGTCGGGCCGTCACCGAGGCGCTGCACGAGGCGGGCAACCTCGGAGGCCAGGAGCGCCGCTTCGTCGCCTTCGCCACGCGCGAGCTCTCGCGGCACATGCGCCTGCTCGACTTCGCGGCCCGGCAGCTCGGGCAGGCACCGGGGAAGTCCCTCCTCAAGGAGGACCAGGCGCTCGTCCGCTACGCCCTCTGGCGTCGGCTCCTCTGTGGTGGGGACTGGGCGCGCGTGGGGCCCGAGGTGCGGCTGCCGGGGCCCCTGCGCCCGCGGTCCATCAAGGACGTGGCGCTCGAAAGGCTCGTCACCGAGCCCCTCGCAGCACCTCCGCCCCAGGACTCCACGGAGACCGCGCTCGCCATCCGCCATTCGTTCCCCTCGTGGCTGATGGAGCGGCTCTCGGCTGAGGTCGCACCCACGGAGCTCGGCGCGCTCCTCGAATCCCTCAACCGGGAACCCGCGGTGCAGCTTCGCGTGCGACCACCGCGGACCCCCGCCTCCGTCCACGCGGTGCTCGTAGAAGAGGGAGTCGCGAGCCATGAGGTCGAGGGCGTGGCCAGCGCGCTCGTGGTGGACGACCCGGGGCTGAGAGTCTTCGAGACGCGCCCCATGCGCGAGGGCGCGCTCCAGGTGCAGGACGTCGGAAGCCAGCTCATCGTCGCGCTGTGTGGGCGTCCCGCCGAGCTCACGGGTCGCACCGCGGCGGATGTCTGCGCGGGCGCCGGCGGAAAGGCCCTCGCGCTCGCGGATGCGGTCGGAAACAAGGGGAGGGTGCTCGCGGGGGACACCTCCCGTCGGCGGCTACAGGAGGCCCGCGAGCGGGCCCGGCAGCTCGGCCTTCGCCAGGTGTCCTTTCCCTCGCCCCTGGCGCTCGAGACCGCGGACGTGGTCCTGGTGGATGCGCCCTGCAGTGGCACCGGGAGCCTCGCGCGCGAGCCGGACACGAAGTGGCGCCTCACGGCCGCGCGGGTGTCGGAGCTGGCCCGCACCCAGCGTGAGCTCCTGGAGTCGACAGCGGAGGCGCTGCGCCCGGGTGCCGTGCTCGTGTACGCCACGTGCTCGGTCCTTCGGGAAGAGAACGAAGGAGTGGTGGAGGACTTCCTCGCCCGCCACGCGGAGTTCCATCGCGAGGACGCCAGCGGATGGGTGGAGCCACGCTTCGTCCGCGGGGGGGACCTGCGCGTCTGGCCGCACCACTCCGAGGGAGGAGGCTTCTATGCAGCGAGGCTTCGCCGACGCTGAGGGCGCCTGCCTCGTCGCCTCGGGGAGCGGGCGGTCCACCGGGAAGGAGAGCCCGTCACCCGGGCGGAAGCGAGCGGCCAGAAAAGCGCGCCCGTCCAAAGAAATGCTGGCACTCCCCGGCGAAGCACGGTAAATGCCCCGGCGTCTTCGCGGCGCCGCTGCGCCCTGAGGCAAAAGACAAGTGAATACGGGGCTATAGCTCAGCTGGGAGAGCGCTTGAATGGCATTCAAGAGGTCATCGGTTCGATCCCGATTAGCTCCACAAGGAACGGCCCGCTGGACTGCTCCAGCGGGCCGTTCTCTTTGCGGGGCGCCTACTTCTTCGGAGCGGCGTAGACCGCCATCACGTCCTTGAGGAGCTGGATGGCCTCGGCCTTCGGGCGCTGGAAGGCGTTGCGGCCCATGATGGAGCCGAAGCCGCCGCCCGCGTGGATCTGGCGGATCTCCTCCATCACCTCGGCGGTGCCCTTGGCCTCGCCGCCCGAGAAGATGACGATGCGCCGGCCGTTGAAGGCGGACTTCACGACGTCACGCACGCGGTCCGCGAGCGTCTTGATGGGGATGTTGTACTTCTCGTAGGCCTTCTTGGTCTCGGCCTGCTCGAGGAACTCCTTGGGCGGCTTCACCTTGATGACGTGCGCGCCGAGCTGCGCGGCGATCTGCGCGGAGTAGGACACCACGTCGATGGCCGTCTCGCCGTCCTTGGAGATGGCCGCGCCGCGCGGATAGGCCCACAGCACCGTCGGCAGCCCGTAGGACTTGGCCTCGAGGATGATGTCGCGCAGGTCCTCGTACTGCGTGTTGCGGGCGCCGCTGCCCGGGTAGATGGTGTAGCCCACCGCCGCGCACCCCAGGCGCACCGCGTCCTTCACGGAGGACGTCACGGCCGAGATGGGCTGGTCCATCTTGGCGAGCGAGTCACTGTTGTTGAGCTTGAGGATGAGGGGCAGCTCGCCCGGGTACCTGCCCGCGACGGCCTCGAGGAAGCCCAGCGGTGCCGCGTACGCATTGCAGCCGGACTCCACAGCCAGTTGGTAGTGGTACTCCGGATCGTAGCCCTCCGGGTTCGGGGCGAAGGAGCGGCACGGACCGTGCTCGAACCCCTGGTCCACCGGGAGGATGACCATCTTCCCCGTGCCGGCGAGCGTGCCCGTCATGAGCATGCGGGACAGGTTGCCCAGCGTGCCGGGGCTGTCGGAAGGGTACCAGGAGAGGATCTGCTTCACTCGGTCGGTCAGACGCATGGGCTCCTCGAGGGAGTAGGGGGGCGAAATTGCGCCTGCGCATTTAGCGCGCGCGGCGCCGCCTTTGGAAGCCTCAGGAGCAGGGATCTGTCGGGCCCCGGGCCGGGCGCTTCAGAGACGCTTCTCGAAGATGCGATACGTCTTGAAGCGACGGGCACCCATGGCCTCCAGCGCGCGGTTCATCAGCGCGTTGTCCTCGGTGACCCAGCCGAGCTCCGCCGCGACGAAGCCCCGCTCGCGCGCCAGCCGCAGCGTGTCCAGGTAGAGGAGGGCGTCCAGGCCGCGCTTGCGGTAGCCGGGTGTGATGCCGAAGAGGAGCACGCGGAGCCGGTTCACCCGCTGCGCCGCGAGCGCGATGCGGGCGATACCGATGGGCAGTCCCCACGTGGTGAGCTGGCCGTCGGCCGCCTTGAGGGCCGCGTTCGCGTCCGGGAGGGTGAGCGCGAACGCGACGGGCTCGCCCCGGACCTCGGCGATCCGGCAGAGCTCCGGGCGGAGCTGGACGAGGGGCTTGAGGCGCCGGGCGATGTAGTCGAACTCCTCGTCGCTCATGGGGACGAAGCCCCAGTTGCGCTGCAGCATCGCGTTGTAGATGGTCTTGAGCCGGCGGATCTCCCCGGAGAGGTCCCGCAGGTTCACGCCGCGCACGGTCACGTCCTCCTGCTCCCGCGCGCGCTCCGCCACGCGCACCACCTTCTCCGGCGGCGCGGTCATGGTGGACAGCTCGTAGTGCCAGAGGTCCTTCGCCTTGCGGAGCCCGTAGCCCTCGAGGAGCCCGGCGTAGTAGCGGGCGTTGTAGGACATCATCATGCAGGGCGGAGACTCGAAGCCCTCCACGAGCAGACCGCAGTCGTGGTTGGTGGAGAGGTTCATCGGGCCCATGAGGGCCGTCATGCCCCGCGCCCGGACCCAGGTGCTCGCCGCATCCAGCAGGTGCGCCGCCACGGAGGCGTCGTGGATGCAGTCGAACATCCCGAAGAAGCCGTGCTGGGTGTTGTGGAACTGGTTGTAGGCCGTGTCGTCCACCGCGGCGATGCGGCCCACCACCTCCCCGTTCCGACGCGCGAGAAACAGCTCCGCCGAGGCGTGGGCGAAGAAGGGGTTGTGGCGTCGGTCGAGGAAGTCACGTCGCTCGGCCGCGATGGGCGGGACGTAGTTCGGGTCGCTGGAGTAGAGCGCCTGCTGGAAGCGCACGAACGTGTCCAGCTCCGCAGCGGTGCGGACCGGCGTGATGGTGAGTCCGGCCGTCGGGGACGGGCGTGGGGCGGGAGCGGGCTTCCTGCGCACGGTGGAGGCCATCACATCCACCCCTGCTGCCGGTACCAGGCGACGGTGTTGCGGAAGCCCTGCTCGAGCGGGTGGACCGGAGTGAAGGCCAGCTCCTCGCGGGCCCTGTCCGGCGAGCACGTCCATGCCTCGCACCGCAGGTCCCGCACCTTGTCCAGGTTCAGCGTCGCGGCTTCGCCCTTGAGGCGGGCCCGCAGCTCCGCGCCGAGTCCCACCGCGTAGCCCAGCGCCTCGGGCACCGGGAGCACCAGCGCGCGACGTCGCCCGAGCGCGTGCGCCAGGGCCTCGCAGACCTCCTCCCACCCGTGCTCGCGGCCATCGGAGAGGAAGTACACACCCGCGTCCGGGCTCTGGGTGCTCACGGTGCGCCCACGCTCGGCCGCCGCGAGCAGCCCCTCGCACAGGTCTTCGACGTGGATGAGCGAGTAGGACTTGGGCGCAAAGCCGCTCTTGAGCGCCACGCCCCACCGCAGCATGGGAAGCAGGGAGGGCAGGAACTCGCGGTCCCCCGGCCCGTACACCAGGGGTGGACGGACGACGATCGCCGGGACGCGCGCGGACGCCTCGCGGACCGCCTCCTCCGCGGCGAGCTTGCTGCGTCCGTACGCACCGATGGGCGCGGGGGCATCCACCTCGCGCCGCGGCTGCCCCAGGCGCGACGGACCCGCGGCCGCGAGCGAGCTGCAGAAGACGAAGCGCGCAGGGCGCTCGACGCGCGCAATGGCCTCGAGCAGCTGCCGCGTCCCCTGGGTGTTGCAGCGCTGGTACTCCGCCTCGGAGCGGGCCTTCACGGCTCCGGCCAGGTGCAGGACCACATCCACCCCGCGGACGGCCTCGGCGAGGCCCTCACCGGTGACGATGTCCCCCCGAACGAGCCGCACCCCCGCGGCCTCGAGGGCCCCAACGGACGCGCCGCGCCTCACGAGCGCCGTGACGGACGCACCGCGGGCCACGAGGCGCCGCACGAGGTGCTGCCCGATGAAGCCGGTGCCTCCGGTGACGAGCGCGCGCATGGGCCTTCAACCTCCCTCGGGGAGGGGCGCCATCAGAGCGCCCGTTCGTAGAGGCGGTACGTCTTGGAGCGGCGCCCGCCCATGGACTCGATGGCGCGGTTCACCAGCTGGTTGTCCTCGAGCGTCCAGGAGATCTCTCCTCCGGAGTAGCCGAGCTCGCGCGCCGTCCTGAGCGTGTCCAGGTACAGGATTGCGTCCAGGCCGCGCCTGCGGAACCCCTCCTTGATGCCGAGCGTGATGAGCCGCAGGCGCCGGATCTTCTGCGCCGCGAGCAGCATCTTCACGAGCCCGATGGGCAGACCGAAGGTGGTCAGGCGGCCATTGGCGGCCTTGAGCGCGAAGTTGGCGTCCGGGAGCGTCATGGAGAACGCCACCGGCTCTCCCTTCACCTCGGCGATGAGGATCAGCTCCGGCCGAACGATGGCCCGCATCTCGCGGGCCATGTGGTCGAACTCGCGCTCCGTCATGGGCACGAAGCCCCAGTTCTTCTCCCAGGCCGAGTTGTAGATCTCCTTGATGCGGCGGACCTCGGTCTCGAAGTCCTTCATGTTGACCGGGCGGACCGTCACGCCCTCCCGCTCGCGCATTTTCTCGGCGATGCGGGCCACCTTCTCCGGCGGCGGCACCGAGCTGGACAGCTCCCACGCGAAGAGGTCCTTCGCCTTCGCGTAGCCGCAGGCCTCGAAGAGCCCGGGGTAGTAGCGCGGGTTGTAGGGCATCATCACCGCGGGCGGCGCGTCGAAGCCGTCCACCAGCACCGACCACTCGTAGTTGCTCGAGAAGTTGGCCGGCCCCATCAGGGACGTGAAGCCCTGCGAGCGGGCCCACCCCTCGACGGCCTCGAACAGGCCACGGGCCACGCCCACGTCGTCGATGCACTCGAACAGCCCGAAGCCGCCCGAGTTGGCGCCGTGGAACTCGTTGTAGCGGCGGTCCGCCGTCGCGGCGATGCGCCCCACCACACGGCCCTCGCGGCGCGCGAGGAAGAGCTCCAGCTTGCCGAACTCGAGCCAGGGGTTCTTCTTAGCGTCCAGGAGGTCCCGCTGCGCCATCTCCAGGGGCGGGACCCAGTTCGGGTCGTCCTTGTAGAGGGCGTACGGGAAGCGCACGAACGCCTCCAGGTCCGCGGCCGTCTGCACGGGGGTGACGGTCACGTCCGCGGGGACCGGAGGCAGCTCCGTATGCGCGGTGCGGCGGGCGGCGGGGGCGGAGGCCATCGCGTCAGTTCCTCTCGGACTGCTCGGACTGCTTGCCGTTCTTGATGAAGAGCGTGGCGCCCTTCTCCAGCAGGAGGCCCGGGAGCTCGGAGCGCTTCTCCCACAGCTTCATGGGCATGGTGGACAGGCGCTTGAGGTCGTCCGGCTGGAGGTTGGCCGCGCGGTAGGTCAGCGTCTCCATCGCGTCGAACAGCTTCGCCGCCACCTCGCGGCCGGACATCCGGGAGATCTGCTCGAGCGAGAAGCCCTTGTCCGCGAGCAGCCCCGCGCTCGCCGCGGCCCAGCGCTGGGTGGCCTCGTTGGAGAGGACGTAGGTGCCCGGGCGCGCGATCTTCACCGGCGTGTAGCTGGTGGGGCGCGTCTCGGGGATGACGTTCAGCTTGCGCCCGATCTTCTCGAACGTCTCCAGCACGCGGTCCAGCTGCTCGTCCGTGTGCGTGGCCATGTAGCTGGTGCGGATGAGCGCGTGGCCCGGCTCCACCGCCGGCGGGATGACCGGGTTGGCGAAGATGCCGGCCTCGTGGAGTGCCTTCCAGAAGCGGAAGCACTTCACCTGGTCGCCCACCAGCACCGGCACCACCGGGGTCACCGACACGCCCGTGTCGAAGCCCATGGCGCGGAAGCCGTTGTGCATCTTCTCCGCGATGTCCAGCAGCCGCGCACGGCGCTGGGGCTCGGCCTCGATGATGTTCAGCGCCTCCAGCACCGCGGCCACCGAGGCCGGCGTCATGGACGCGCTGAAGATGACGGGGCGCGCCTTATGCTTGAGGTAGTTGATGACATCGAAGGGGCCCGCGAGCACGCCGCCGAGGCTGGCGAAGCTCTTGGAGAAGGTGCCCATCACCAGGTCGCACTGTGCCTCGAGCCCGAAGTACTCGGAGGTGCCGCGCCCGTGCTCGCCGAGCACGCCCATGGAGTGGGCGTCATCGGTCATCACCCGCGCGTTGTACTTCTGCGCCAGCTCCGCGATCTTGGGCAGGTTGCAGATGTCGCCCTCCATCGAGAAGACGCCATCGGTGACGATGAGCTTGCCCGCCTCAGGGTCCGCCTGCTGGAGCAGCTGCTCGAGGTGCTCCACGTCGTTGTGGCGGAACTTGCGCTCGGTGGCGAAGCTCAGGCGGATGCCGTCCACGATGCAGGCGTGGTTTCCGCGGTCGCTGAAGACGATGTCGTGACGGCCCAGCAGGGCGGACATGGCGGCCAGGTTCGTCTGGAACCCGGTGCTCACCAGCATGGCCGCCTCGCGGTTGAGGAACTTGGCCAGGCGCGCCTCGAGCTCCTCATGGAGGGCCAGCGTGCCGTTGAGCAGGCGCGAGCCGGAGCAGGTGGTGCCGAACTTGCGGGTGGCGGCGATGGCCGCCTCCTTCACCCGCGGGTCGTCCTTGAGCCCCAGGTAATTGTTGGAGCCCACCATGATGACCCGGCGGCCCTCGATCTCCACCTCCGTGCCGGCATGCGAGGCCTCGATGGCGCGGAAGTAGGGGTAGAGCCCCGTCGCCTTCGCGATCTTGTAGTCCTTCCAGTTCGTGCACTTGTCGAAGACGTCGGCCATCGCTCGCTCGCTTTCTGGGGGAACCGACCTGGTCCCGGGGAGCCGAGCGGCTTGTAGCCGACATCCCGCGTCGGGTCAACGCGTCACAACTCAACGATTGTGCAACAATCCTTAATCATATTGAGGGCTTAGGAGCACATTTCGCATGAGCAAGAATATGCTCACATCAGGAATTCCCCTACCTGGACTGTGACGGCCGCTTCGAGAGCACGGCTGGCTGGAATTTCTGGGGTCTGTGCGGGCAGATGTTTGCTCACAATGTGTGCGTCACTGTGGTCTGACCGTCACCGTCCTGCATGTAGGCGCGGTTGCCCACTGCGTCATCGTTCCTAGCTTCCCCTTGTCGGGGGACCGACGGCGATGAAGCGTGCGGACGCTCCAGTGTCGCGCGCGGTGGTCGGGGGGGCGGTGTCCGGGCTGCCGCATCGGTGGAGCAACCTCGTCATTGCGGTGACGGCGGGGACTGCGGCGCTCTACCTCGCGACTGCGGGGCAGTGGGCACCCGGCGCAGCCAAATCCGCGGGTGTCTTCGCGCTGTTCGCCCTGGGCCCCGTGGTGTTGAGGGTCCTCACGGGGTGCTGGCCCCGGTCTCACGTCCTCCGGATGATGGAGGCCTTCTGGTTGCTGCCGGTGGTGACGGTGGGGCACGGGTATCTGGGGCCCCTGGTGGACGCGTTCGACTCCCGGCTGATGGACCGCTACCTCGCGCAGGCGGACCTGCGCCTGTTCGGGCACGCCCCGTCGGTGACGCTCTCGCACGTCACGCCGGCGTGGCTCACCGAGCTCCTCCTCATCTGCTACTACAGCTACTTCCTCTGGCCCGCGGCGCTCGGCGCGCTCCTGTGGTGGCGGGGACGGCGCGCGGAGTTCGGCCAGTACGTCTTCGCGCTCACGCTCCTCTTCCTGGCCAACTACGTGGGCTATGTCCTCGTGCCGGCGGTGGGGCCGCGCTTCTACCTGGCCTCCGCGTTCCCCGCTCCCCTGGAGGGAATGGCCCTCGCGCCGGTGCTGGACGGCGTGATGCGCCTGCCGCCCTTCCTCAGGGACTGTTTCCCGTCGGGGCACACGGGAGTGACGCTGACGGTGCTCGCCTTCGCGTGGCGCTTCGAGCGCGTCTTCTTCCGGTGGATGCTGCTCCCCGCAAGTGGCCTCATCCTCGGCACGCTCGTGGGGCGCTTCCACTACGGCGTGGACCTCCTGTGTGCGCTCCCGCTGGTGCTCGCCATCCTGGGACTCGCCACTGCCGTCGTGCGGCTCGAGCCCGCCCCGGGCCAGGTGTCCGGGCACCGCCATGTCCCTGCGCTCGCCCGGCGTGAACAGCCGGCGTGAGGAGCGTCCTTCACCCGGACCGCCGGCCGGAGGGCAAGCGGTCGCGCCTGTGCCTTGATGGGTCCCACCCCCGGTGCTACATCGCCCGCGTCATGCCTGCTCGAAAGCGCCCCGTCTCCAAGCAGCGTTCCAGTTCCGTGTCTGACCGGTCCGCCCGGTCGAAGCCCGCGAAGACGCAGGCGAAGCCCTCCCGGGGCACCCGGGCCGTGAAGCCCGCGCCGAAGAAGGGGGCGACGGGCGCCCGTGCCACCCGTCCCGCTGCGAAGGCCCCGAGGGCGCCGGTGCGTCCGACGTACGATGCGGAGACGGTGAAGCACATGGCCCGCGAGGTCGCGCACTGGAAGGCCGAGGACCTCGCGCACATCACGAAGAAGGCCCCGCTGCGCCGCAAGGAGTTCGTCACGGACTCCGGCATCCCCATCCCGGACCTGCTGACGCTCGCGGACCGGAAGTACGAGGCGGACGAGCAGCTCGGTCTGCCGGGCCGCTTCCCGTTCACCCGCGGCGTCCAGCCCACCGTGTACCGCGGCAGGCTCTGGACCATGCGCATGTTCGCCGGGTT
>JAKEEX010000421.1 GCA_022616315.1 Myxococcaceae bacterium | reverse complement strand
GGCGTCTACAAGTTCACGCGCAACCCCATGTACCTGGGCATGACGCTGCTCCAGACCGCCATCGGCATCGGGTGGGCGAACGGGTGGATCATCGCACTGCTTCCGGGAGTGCTCGCGATCATCTACGCGACCGCCATACGCCACGAGGAGGCATACCTCGAGCGCAAGTTCGGCGATGCGTACACCCGGTACAAGGAGTCGGTGCGCCGCTGGCTCTAGCCGCCCGAGCGCCTCAGCCCTTGATCTTCACGCTCACCCCGCCCATGAGCGAGAACCCGCGGATGCGCAGGACGGGCGAGTCGGGGTGGGGGGAGCGGTGCGTCAGGTGGGTGAACTCGCCCATGAAGCCGACGCCGTCGGCTTCCACGTCGACGCCCGGGGGCGCGACGATGGCGACGCCGCCCATCACGGCGAGCACCACCACCTCGGTCACGCCGTCCAGGAACTCGGCCTCGCGGAAGTCGAGCTCGACGCCGCCCATGAGGGAGAGGACGCGCAGGCGCTCCGGGGGCTCCCAGACGCCCCGGCGCCGGGCGCCGCTCATGATCGCGAGGATCGTGCCCTGCTCGTCGGTCGGCTCGAGCATGGACCCGCTCGCGCGGGGCACCACGGGATGGGACTCGTGCGGTCCGAGGCCCTCGAGCGTACGCTGGCGCGTCTCCCGCTCGTCCATCGCGGCGCGATGATACACTTCCCGCGCTTCGGAGAGGAGGCCCGGGGGGGACCATGGCCCGCAGACAGGAGCAGGAGAGCGCGCGCGCGGAGGTGACGGAGGTCGCTCCGAGCGTGCTCCGCATGGAGCTCCCCATCCACATGCCCGGCCTGGGCCACGTGAACTGCTACGCCCTCGTGGACTCCCGGGGCGTCGCGCTGGTGGACCCCGGCCTGCCGGGCCCCATCACGTGGCGCGCGCTCCAGGACCGCCTGCGCCAGGCCGGCCTCGAGGTGCGCCACGTCCACACGGTGGTCGTGACCCATTCGCACCCCGATCACTTCGGCTGCGCCGCGCGCCTTGCGCGCGAGGCGGGCGCCGAGATCGTGGCCCACCACAGCTTC
>JAKEEX010000420.1 GCA_022616315.1 Myxococcaceae bacterium | reverse complement strand
GCCGCCTCGTTCATGTACGGGGCGAGGATGCGCGAGGTGTAGAACCCGGGTCCGTCGTTCACGACGATGACCGTCTTCCCCTGCTTCTTGCCCACCTCCACCGCGGTGGCCGTCACCCAGGGGGCCGTGCCCGGATGGGTGATGACCTCCAGGAGCGGCATCTTGTTCACCGGGCTGAAGTAGTGCATCCCGATGACGGTCTCCGGGCGCCTGCTCCCCTTCGCCAGCTCGGTGATGGGGAGGGAGGACGTGTTGGACGCGAAGATGCAGTCCTCACGCGTGACGGCCTCCACCTCCTGGATGACGCGGTGCTTGAGGGCCAGGTCCTCGAAGACGGCCTCGATGACCAGGTCTGCGCTGCGGAAGCCCGAGTAGTCCGTGGTGCCCGTGACGAGCGCCCCCTGCGCGGCCGCCTCACGCGAGGTGAGCGCGCGGCGCTGGACGCGCTCCTCGAAGATGCCGTGCACGTGCTTGAGCGCGCGTGCCACGCCGGCGTCGTCCTTGTCCTTCATGCGCACGGGCACGCCCATCTGCGCGGCCGTGACGTACGCGATGCCGCCGCCCATCAGGCCGCCGCCGAGCACGCCCACCTTCCGCACCTCGCGCGCGCGCACCTTCGGGTCCGCCACGCCGGTGTCCTTCTTCAGCGCCGTGGTGGCGAAGAAGAGGTGGACGAGGCTCCTGGACACCTCCGAGATGGCGAGCTCACCGAAGAGCCGCGCCTCGGCGCGCAGGCCCGCCTCGCGTCCCTCGTCCAGACCCACCCGGATGGCCTCCAGCGCCTTCTCCGGCGCCGGGTACTTTCCGTGGGTCTTCTTGAGCAGGCTCTTGCGCGCCTGGTCGAAGAGGACCCTGCGGCCAATCGGGTTGTCCTCGAGCGCCAGCTCCGACCACGCCTCCCTGTCCACGAGCCCCTTGAGGAAGCCGGTGACGCCGCGCCCCTTCGCCACGGCTCCCGTGAGGCCGCGCAGACGCCGGGGCCTCAAGCTTCCCTCCGCGAGCTCACGGGCACGCCGGAGCGCCACGTCGAGCAGGATGGGCGCCGGCACCACCTCGTCCACGAGCCCGAGGCGCCGGGCCCTGGAGGCCTTGACCGACTTGCCCGCGAGGATGAGGTCCAGCGCCGCCTGCGCGCCGATGAGCGCCGGCAGCCGCTGCGTTCCGCCCGCGCCGGGCAGGAGGCCCAGCTGGACCTCCGGCAGACCGAGCGACGTCTTCCGGCTGTCGGTGGCGATGCGGTACGTGCACGCGAGCGCCCACTCGAGCCCGCCTCCGAGGCACGCGCCGTGGATGGCCGCCACCACGGGCTTGGGGAAGGCCTCGAGCCGGTCGAAGCCCTCCTGGCCGTGCCGCGACATCTGCTCGGCGTCCGCGGCGGTCCTCGCCTCCTGGAGGGACTCGATCCTCGCCCCGGCGATGAACGCGTCCTTCTTGCCCGAGGTGAACACCACGGCGCGCACCACCTCGTCGCGGCCGGCCCGCTGCAGCAGCTGCTCGAACTCCTCGCCCGTGTGCGGGCTGAGCGTGTTCACCGGCTCGCCCGGGAGGTCGAACGTGATGACCGCGACACCGTCCTCCACCCGGTAGGTGAACGCGGCCTTCCCCTCGAGACTCTCCGCCTTGGTCGCCATCACGCACGCTCCAGGACCACCGCGGCGCCCAGCCCGCCCGCGGCGCAGACGGTGCACAGCACCGTGTTCTTGTTCCGACGCTTCAGCTCGTTGAGCGCCTGCGTGACGATGCGTGCGCCCGTCGCGGCGAACGGGTGGCCGAGCGCGATGGAGCCCCCGTTCACGTTCAGCCGGGCCCGGTCCACCTCGCCCAGCGGCTCCCTGAAGCCGGCCTTCTCGGCGAACTCCCTGCTCGCGAAGGCCTGGAGGTTGCTCGCCACCTGCGCGGCGAAGGCCTCGTGCATCTCCACGAGGTCCACGTCCTCGAGCTTCATCCCCGCGCGCTGGAGCGCCACGGGAGCGGCGTATGCGGGGCCCTGCAGCAGCTGCTCCGCGGGGTCCGTGGCGGCATACGCGTGGGAGCGCAGGAAGCCCAGGGGCGTGAGTCCGAGCGCCTTCGCCCTCTCCTCGCTCATGAGGAGGAGCGCCGCCGCACCGTCCGTCAGCGGGCTCGCGTTGCCGGCGGTGACGGTGCCGTACTTGCGGTCGAACACCGGCTTGAGCTGGGCGAGCGCCTCGAGCGAGGTGTCCTCGCGCACGATGTTGTCCCGGTCCGCCACCTTCTCGAAGGAGGGCGGCACCGGCACGTGCATGACCTCCGCGTCGAAGTGGCCCTGCTTCCAGGCCCTTGCCGCGTTGTGGTGGCTCAGGAGGGCGAGCCGGTCCTGCTCCTCGCGGGCGATGCGGTTCTCCTTCGCCATCTTCTCCGCGCTCTCCCCCATGGTCATCCCGGTGGAGTACTCGGCAATGGCGGGAGGCACCGGCACGAGGTCCTTCCCCTTGAGCCCGAGGAAGGGCCTCGCCTTGTCCGCCGCGGACCGTGCGCGGGACGCCGCCACGACCGCGTGTGCGAGCTTCCGGCCGAGGAAGATGGGCGCGTCCGACATGGACTCCGTGCCACCGGCGATGGCCACGTCCGCGTGCCCGAGCGCGATGGCGTTGGCCGCCGTCGTGAGCGCCTGGATGGAGGTGGCGCAGGCGCGCACCACCGTGTGGGCCTCGATGCGCCTCGGCAGCCCGGCCGCGAGCACCACCTCCCGCGCGATGGAGGTCGCGGTCAGCGTGGGGATGACCTGGCCGAACACCACCTGGTCGATGTCACGGGGGTCGATGTCCGCGCGCTGCACCAGCTCCTGGACCACGATGCGGCCCAGGTCCAGCGCCGTCAGCTGCGCGAAGGACGTGCCGGCCTTCACGAAGGGCGTGCGCAGCCCCTTCACGATGGCCACACGACGTGCGCCGCTCGCCGTCTGCTGCTTGCTCGCCATGTCCTCGTCTCCTCGTTGGAGCTGCGACGCTAACGACGCCAACACGGCGCGTCAATGAGGACTGACTCGGGTGTCAACCAGTGGCGCGGAGGGTACGGCCCGCAGCGTGGACCGCGTCCACGAGCGTCTTCGCGGCGTCGGGGTCGGTGGGTGGGAGGATGCCGTGGCCGAGGTTGAAGATGTGACCCACCTTCCCCGCGCGCCGCACGATGTCCTGCACGCGCTCCACCAGCTGCTCGCGCGGGAGGAAGAGCGCGGTGGGATCCAGGTTCCCCTGCACCGCCACGTCCGGACCGAGGATGCGGCGGCCCTCGTCCATCTCGATGCGCCAGTCCAGTCCGATGACGTCCGCGCCGGTGCGCTTGAGGAGCGGGAGGTGCGTGGACATGGCGGTGCCGAAGAGGATGACGGGCACGCCCTTCTCCTGGAGCGCCTTCACCATCCGCGTGAGGTACGGGAGGCTGAACTCCACGAAGTCGCGCGGGGACAGCTCGCCGCCCCACGAGTCGAAGATCTGGACGATGCGCGCTCCCGCCTCCACCTGCATCTGGAGGTACGGGATGAGCGTGCGCGTGAGCTTCTCGAAGAGGCGGTGCGCCACCTCGGGCTGCTCGAAGAGGAGCCGCTTGATCTGGATGTAGCTCTTGGAGCCGCCACCCTCGACCATGTAGGCCGCGAGCGTGAACGGAGCGCCACAGAAGCCGATGACCGGCACCGAGTCCTCGAGAAGCTTGCGGGTGCCGCGGACGACCTCCGCCACGAAGCCCGTGCGCTCCACGGGGTCCGGCACGCGCAAGCCGTCCACGTCCGCGGGGGTGCGGAGCGGGTGCGGGAAGTGCGGCCCCTTGTCTCCGAGCTCCAGCTCCATCCCCATGGCCTCCACGGGGATGAGGATGTCGGAGAAGATGATGGCCGCGTCCACGCCCAGACGGCGGACCGGCTGCACCGTCACCTCGGCGGCGAGGTCCGGGCGCTTGCAGAGCTCGAGGAAGGGCAGCTGCGCGCGGATGGCGCGGTACTCGGGCAGGTAGCGCCCGGCCTGGCGCATGAGCCACACGGGGGTGGTGTCCGTCGGCTCCCGCCGCGCGGCCTTCAGCAGTCGTTCGTTCACGGGCGTTTGCTCCGTCGCGTCACTTCCGGGCGTGTCGTTGCACCGTCGTCCCCCATGCGCAAGCACCGAGGGGACGCGGGCGACAAGCGTCCAACCGTCGGCGTCCGGCCCCTCTCCGCCCGCCTCCCGGACGCACGGACGAGGGCTTCCTGCAGGCCGCACGGAGCGCCGCCAATATCCTTGACACGATAGGGGTCGATCGGTAGAAGCCCCGCGTCGAAACGGGGCGGAAACAGGGCCACCCGGGCGGATAGCTCAGCGGTAGAGCGGCGCCCTTACAAGGCGATGGTCACAGGTTCAATCCCTGTTCCGCCCATGAGCTGTTGCAGGTGTCGTCGCAGGTGTGGTGAGCAGCGCGTGGTGAGCAGTGATTGGGGAGTTAGTTCAGCTGGTTAGAACGCCGGCCTGTCACGCCGGAGGTCAGGGGTTCAAGTCCCCTACTCCTCGCTGAAGAAGGGGCTCGGAGCCGCGAGGTTCCGGGCCCCTTCGCTTTTGCGGGTGGGCACCGTCACGTGCAGCACGCACTCGGCGCGGGGGTCCGCGGACTGCGCGAGCACGTGCACGTCCCGCCCACCCCGCTGCTCGAGGATGAGCGAGGGCGCCTCGAAGCTGTTGTCGAGGAAGCCGCCCACCAGCTGCGGGTTGACCGCGTAGCGCACGTGGGTGAGGTCGCGCATCTGCGCGAAGAGGCCCTCGCTGAACCACTGCTCGCAGCGGCGCTGGCCCTCGCCGGGGGCGTTGAAGGCCCAGGGGCCCTCCCAGGGCCACGCGTTGGCCGAGGGCTGCGCGATGACGTCCACGGAGAGCGCGTCCAGGAGCAGGGCCGCGGGCGTGAAGCCGGGCTCGTTCGTGGTGTGCGGCTCGCGGAAGCCGTCGTAGCAGATGAGTGTCCCGAGCCGACCGAACGGCGTCTCCACGACGGGGAGCGCCTCCGCGCGGCCCGCGCTCAGGCCGATGACGTCCTCCTGCGTGGGGACGAGGTTCACCTTGCGCGTCACCGCCACGCACCGGCCGTCGGGAGCGAACGTGTAGCTCGTGTTGTACGTGCGCGCGCTGGCGGCGCGGAGCTCGGGCGTCTCATCGCCCAGCGCGTTCTCCGGAAGGAGGGCCGTGCCGGCCACCACCCACAGCTGGAAGTCCCGCGCGATGGTGCCGAAGGTGGCCCACATGGCCCGGTGCACGCGCGGCGCCACCGTCACGTAGAGGGCCTCCGCGAGTGAGCGCGGGCGACGTCCGAGCGCCCGGAGCACCCGCGGCCACTCCGCGCGCGCCACGGCCGCCATGGCCTCCTCCGTGGTGCGACAGCGCCGTGCGCGCTCGAGGTGCCCCATCAGCCCGAGCGGTGCACCCACCATCTCGGGCCACACCGCGAGCGCAGGGTGCAGGGGCCGTCCCTCCGCGTCCCGCTCGCGGCGAGCATCCAGCTGCTCGGCGAGAGCGCGCTGATGTGCGGCGAACGTCTCCTGTGAGGCGTAGTCCTCGAGGGACACGCGCGGCTGCACGGCGAAGAGGTCCACATGGGACGCAGAGTCAGTCATGCACGGTCAGGATAGACGGCCCCGGTGGCGAGTGAAGGCCGCGGTTTCGTGTACACGCAGACTGCTGCTGCATTCCGGAAGCGCCGCTCACACCGACGTCGGGTCCCGAGCATCGGCTGCGCCCGTCTGTCCGGCAGCCGGACCGTCGCCTGCCTGCGAGGCATGGGGGCAGGAGCGAGCGCCCGGCCTCGCCCGCAGGGTTGCGCACGCGCGAGGGGCCCGAATGTTTGTGAGTATGGCCCTCAAGCCGCTGAAGCAGCCCGGGTGGCCGGCGCCGCACGAGGTCCTCGAGGAGGGACGGCAGTTCCTCCGCGACGCGGCCCTCGAGCCCGGCGCGGTCGTGGCAGCCAGGCGTGACGTGGACGGGCTGGCATCCGGAGCGCTCGTCGTGCACACGTTCGAGGCGCTCGAGTCCGGCGCGCCCCGGGCCGCGTTTCCCGCGCGGGGCGAGCACTCGCACGCTCCCTCCTTCCGGGCACGCCTGCGCAAGATGGGCCCGACCTCGCTGGTGGTCCTGGCCATGGGCAGCCGCGGCGGCACCCTCCTCCGCGGCGTCCCCACCCTCGTGGTGGACCACCACCGTCCCGAGGGCACGCCCTCCGGGGCGCTGTGGGTTAGCTCGTCCGGGGCCCCGCCCGTGGCCCCTACCGCGCTGCTCACCTACTTCCTCGTCTCCCCCATGGCGACGCAAGCAAAGCTCGAGTGGCTCGCGCTGCTCGGCGCGGTGGCGGAGCTCGGGCCGGACGCACCGTTCCCCGGCACCAAGGACGCCCTGAAGCGGCATGGCCGCGTGGCGCTCGTGGACACCATCGCGCTGCTCAACGCGGCCCGGCGCGCCGAGGCGTTCGACGCGGGGCTCGCGCTCCGTGTGTTGCTCGAGGCCGACACGCCGGGCGACATCGCCCGGGGGCGTGTGGAGGGCGTGGCGCGCCTGCGCGAGCTCCGGGACTCCGTGCAGGCCGAGCTGAGCCGGTGCGCGCGTGCCACGCCCCGCCTCGCCGGCAGGGTGGCGCTGCTCACCGTCCACACCGGAGCCCAGATCCACCCGCTCCTCGCCACGCGGTGGGCCCAGCGCCTTCCGGAGCTCGTCGTCATGGTGGCCAACACGGGCTACCAGCCCGGCGCCGTCCACTTCGCCGTGCGCAGCAGGGCCGAGCCGGACCTCCTCGCGTTCCTCGGGAAGCTCGGAGTGCCCGGGCTCGAGAGGGACGCCCTCCAGGGGCATGCGCGCGCCGTGGGCGGGAGGCTGGACTCCGAGGCGTTCGTCGCGCTGCTGCGCGCCCTGGGCTTCGGGAGGGCGGAAGCCGAGCGCGGTGCGGGCACCCCGGCGTAGACTCCGGAGCACCATGTGTGGCCGCTACACGCTCCGGACCGACCCCGAGGTCCTCGCCCAGGTCTTCGACCTCACCGAGGCCCCCCGTCTCCAGCCCCGCTTCAACATCGCGCCGACCCAGGACGTGGCGGTGCTCGCCGGCGACCAGCCTTCCCGCGTCCAGCTGTTCCGGTGGGGCCTGGTTCCTTCGTGGGCCAAGGACCCGGCCATCGGCAACAAGATGATCAACGCGCGCGGGGAGACGCTGGCGGAGAAGCCCTCCTTCCGCACGGCGCTCAAGAAGCGGCGGTGCCTGGTGCTCGCGGATGGCTTCTTCGAGTGGAGGCCGGACGGGAAGCGCAAGACCCCCATGTACATCCGGAAGGCGTCCGAGCAGCCCTTCGCCATCGCAGGGCTGTGGGAGACGTGGCGTGCCCCGGACGGCGCGGAGCTCCGGTCGTGCACGCTCATCACCACGCAGCCCAGCGCGATGGTGGCGCAGATTCATGACCGGATGCCGGTGCTGCTGGCGCCGGCGACGTGGGCGCGGTGGCTGGGGCCCGAGGCGCTGGCGCCGGAGGAGCTTGCTGCGCTGCTGGTGCCGTATGACGGGGAGGACCTCGTGGCGTACCCGGTGTCCGCGCTCGTCAACATGCCGGCGAATGACGTGCCGGCGTGCATCCGTCCGGCGTGAGACAAGGGCCATCGCGTGTCAGCCGCTTGCCCTCACCCTGTCCCTCTCCCAGGGGGAGAGGGGAGAGCAATCTCCGCTCGCTTCAGCCGTTGACGTTGACGTTGACGTTGACGTTGACGTTGACGGCGACGGCGACGGCGACGGCGACGCACGCAAGGGCCCGGTCGGAATCAAGCCGCGCGCGTGAGGAGCTGGTGGGATTCCGCAGACAGTCGCTTGACGACCTCGGAGAGTGCAGCGAGGCGGCGCCCGGCGCGGCCCTGACCGATGGGTGCATGTCCGCCGGGACACCCGAGCAGCTCCGCAGCGGTTTCCACCGCTCCAGGACGGCGCTTGAGCCACTGTGCCGCCGCGAGCCTCACGTCGAGCACACCCTCCAGTGCCTCCCCTTCGGCCTCGAGCAGCTGCTGGGGGAAGACGCCCCAGGTGCAGAGGACGTCCCCGGGGCGCAGAAAGGCGCGCCAGCGCGAGAGCCCGTCCGCGACCTCGAGCCCCGCCTCGAGTGCCTCGCGTGGCACCTCGATGTGGAAGGGCGTGCTCTCCCAGAGCGGCTTGCGGGGCCGGAGCACGAGCTCGAGCCGCTCGCCACTGAAGGGCCGCAGCGCGACCAGGTGGACGAGCTCTGGCGGCAGACCCACCCCGTTCTGGTGCGCATTGGCCTCCGCATAGAAGCAGACCAGGGAGCCCGGAAGCCGCGCGAGCGCTGCGGGCAGGGGCGGTGGGCGGACCGCTGGACGCTTGAGGCGACGGCGCGGGGGCGCGGTGCGCTCGCGCTCGGCCTGGAGCTGGGTGTCCACCATCCTCGAGAACGCCGTGAGCATGGGCTGCAGGCGCTCGCGCTGTCCTTCGAGCTGCCCCAGCAGCTCCACCACGGCCTCCACGGTGGAGACGCAGTGGAGTGCGGGCTCGCGCCGGATGCGGTAGTTGCTCGGCTGCTGCGGCGTGAACGCGAGCCGGGGCAGCCTCTCCAGGAGGGGGTTGGTGCGGATGATCTTCCTCGCCTGCGGCCAGGTGCCATCCACCACGATGACCGTGCGGGGTGGATGTGCCTTCATCGCGGCGATGTCCTGCGCGCCCTCACCCGGGTAGAGCACCATGGTGCCCGGCTCCGCGGCGAGCGCCTCCAGACGCGCGTGCCCGCTGAAGTCCACGCCCTCGAGCAGCTCGGAGTTGGCCAGCGCCAGGTGCGCCATGCGCGCGGTCCCGATGGCCACCTTGCGCTCGCGAGGGTGCTGGAGGATCACCACCCGGGTGCGCGTGGGGATGGGGACCAGGTCCGCGCAGTAGCAGACGGTCTGGGGACGGCGGCAGCGGAGGCAAACGGTTCGCACGGGGGAGGGCTCCTCCTAGCGGGGCGCCCCGCCCGAGGCAACCCCGACCACCCGGGAGTCATACGGTGAACCTGCTCCTCCTCTTCGACGACGACTTCCTCCCGGACGGGACCGTGCACCTCACCGGGCGCCGTGCCCAGCACGCGCGAGAGGTGCTCCGCGCCCAGGCGGGCGAGCGCCTCAAGGTCGGTCGGCTCGGCGGCCTGTGCGGTGAGGGCGAGGTGCTGTCGAATGACGCGGAGGGCCTCCGGCTCGGCGTCCGGCTCGACTCCCCACCGCCGCCGCGCGCCGGCGTCACGCTGCTGCTCGCCATCCCGCGGCCCAAGGCGCTGAAGCGGGTGCTCCCCGCGGCCGCGTCGCTCGGCGTGGACCGCATCATCCTGGTGAACGCCGCGCGGGTGGAGAAGAGCTACTTCGACTCCAAGGTGCTGGCCCCGGACTTCGTCCGCGAGCTGCTCCTCCTCGGGCTCGAGCAGGCGCGTGACACGGTGCTGCCGGAGGTCCTCGTGCGCGAGCGCTTCCGTCCCTTCGTCGAGGACGAGCTGGACGTCCTGTGCGCGGACGCACCCCTGCGCCTCCTCCCGCATCCACCGGCGCCCTCGCCCCTGCGTTCGCTCGGGAACCTGGCGGAGGCCCGCGCGGTGCTCGCTGTCGGGCCGGACGGAGGCTGGGTCCCCTTCGAGGTGGAGCTGCTCCAGCGGCTCGGGTTCATGCCCTTCAGCCTGGGGCCGCGCATCCTCCGGGTGGAGGTGGCCGTCCCTCTCCTCCTGGGACAGCTCAGTCTCCTGCGCTCCGTCTAGGGCGGGCTTGAACGCCGCGGGAGGTTGTTCGACAGTCTCAGCCGCCATGAGCACCGAACCCCGCACCAGCTCCCCCCAGCCCGTCACCTCCGAACCGCAGGAGGAGGTGCAGGTCTCCGCGGCGGTCACCGCCAAGCCCGCCAGCCACGACACCCAGCCGCCACCCGCGCTGCTGGAGTTCATGATGAAGCGCTGGAAGCCGGCGCAGCGGAAGCTCCCGCCGAAGCTGAAGGGCTGGGAGTCCTTCGCGGCGAGGCGCAAGGCGCTCTCGAAGCTCTTCCCCGGCGAGACGCTCGTCATCCCCACCGGCCACGAGAAGGTGCGCGCCAACGACACGCACTACCGCTTCCGGCCGGGCACGGACTTCTACTACCTGACGGGCAACGTCGAGCCGGACAGCGTGCTCGTGCTCAGCCCGAAGCCCGGCGGCGGGCACACGGACATCCTCTTCGTGGAGCCCAACCCGGGCCGCTCCGACGCCACCTTCTTCACGGACCGCGTGAAGGGCGAGCTGTGGGTGGGCCCCCGCCTCGGCGTGGAGCAGAGCCGCGCGCGCCACGCGGTGGACGAGGCGCGAGGGCTGCCCGAGCTGAAGGACTTCCTCGAAGGGCTGAAGGCGCCCGCCACCCGCCCCTACCGCGTGCTGCGCGCCTTCTCGCACCGGGTGGACGACGTGCTCCCGGCGTCCGAGGAGCGGGAGAGGGACCTCGCGCAGGCCCTCAGCGAGATGCGGCTCCTCAAGGACGCGCAGGAGGTGCGCGAGCTGCAGGTGAGCATCGACGCCACCGAGCGTGGCTTCGAGGACGTCATCCGCGCGCTGAAGAAGGGGAAGAGCGAGCGCGAGGTGGAGGGCGTCTTCAATCTCCGCGCGCGGGTGGAGGGCAACGACGTGGGCTACGGCACCATCGCCGCGGCCGGCCACCATGCGTGCGTCCTCCACTGGACGCGCAACGACGGCGCCCTGAAGAAGGGGGACCTGCTCCTCCTGGACGCGGGCGTGGAGGGCCACAGCCTCTACACCGCGGACATCACGCGCACCCTGCCCATCAGCGGGAGGTTCACCCCGGAGCAGCGGGCCATCTACGAGCTGGTGCTCGCGGCGCAGAAGGCCGCCATCAAGGCGGTGAGGCCCGGCAACGACTTCATGGAGCCCAACCGCGTCGCCATGCGCGTGCTGGCCGAGGGGCTCGAGGCGCTCGGCATCCTCCCCACGAAGGCGGAGGAGGCGCTCCGCGAGGAGAACCAGTTCTACAAGCGCTACAGCCTCCACAACGTCAGCCACATGCTGGGCCTGGACGTGCACGACTGCGCGCAGGCGCGCCAGGAGGCCTACAAGTTCGGGAAGCTGAAGGCGGGCATGGTGCTCACCGTCGAGCCGGGCCTGTACTTCCAGCTGGACGACCTCACCGTGCCGGCGAAGTACCGCGGCATCGGCGTGCGCATCGAGGACGACGTGCTCGTCACGCAGAAGGGCTGCCGCGTGCTGTCAGGTGCGATTCCACGCGAGGTGAAGGACGTGGAGGCGTGGATGAAGGGGCTGTGGAAGAAGGCGAAGGGGTGACGGGGCTGGGGAGCGCGCTCGCCCCCTACCCCTTGCTCAGATCCACTTCCCACACGCGCTCAGCGCTCGACGTGTCCGCCTCGATGGTGAAGTACCTCGTGCCGATGACGTGCCCCTCGCGCGTGGTGATGTCCACGCGGTAGTACCCGGGCACGTCGCGGTAGGACATGGTGTAGACCGTGCGGAATCCACGTTCCGCGGTGCCCTGGATGGAGGTCGCCCTCTCTCCACGCGACACCCACCCTTTCTCCGGATGGTCGTAGTACCAGCGCCCCACCACCTCGTCGGCGAAGCCGCGGGGCGCGAACACGGCGGCGAACGCGTACACCTTGTCCCCCGGGCGCGCGAGGAAGTCCTGGTCGCCGCTCTGCCAGAGCTTCAGGTTCGGCCACTGGCTGGAGAAGAGCGCGTCCATGAAGCCCCGCTCCCGTGCCCTCCCCCACCATGTCCCCCACGTCGGGCGCTGCTGGGAGAGCACGTAGTCCCGGCCCTCCTTCTTCACCTCGTGGTAGATGCCCATCTTCTGGATGGCCAGCGGCACCGGCGGCGTGAGGCGCAGGAAGTAGAGGACGAGGAGCAGTCCCTGCACCGCCAGCCCCGGTGCGAGCACCTGCTTCACGGCCCTCGTGAAGCTCCCCGTCCAGAGCGTCATCTGGCGGAACGCGCCCCACAGCACGAAGCACGTCAGCAGCACCGCGAGCACGAAGAGCCACGGCCGCACCATCCCGGCGAGCACCGGCAGGAGGTACGCCAGGTAGCTCGTCACACAGAGGCTGAAGAGCGCCACGCGCATCACCGGCCCCAGAGCGCGGAAGCGCGGCAGCTCGTTCGCCACCAGCAACCCGAAGAGCAGCCCGAGGAACGCGAAGGACGTCAAGAGGCTCGCGCTCTTGAAGTAGAAGAGCGCAAAGGACGACAGCAGGCTTCCGAAGAGGAAGTGGATGGCGTCCTCGCCGAAGCGCCACACCTTCG
>JAKEEX010000419.1 GCA_022616315.1 Myxococcaceae bacterium | reverse complement strand
CCTCGATGAGAACGTGCGCACCAACGGCCTGTCGCAGGTGCGCTGTGAGGCGGTGGCGCTCTCGGACCGCGAGGGCACCGGCCGGCTCGCCGTCCCGGACTACAGCGAGCGGCACAACTCCGGCGTCGCCTCGCTCGCGGAAGCGGGGGCCGCGGTGGAGGTGCCCGCCCGGACGCTGGACTCCTACGCGCTAGAGCGCTGCGCCCTCATCAAGCTCGACGTCGAGGGCTGGGAGCGGCCGGTCCTCGAGGGCGCCGCCCAGACCCTCGAGCGGTGCCGGCCCCTCCTGTACGCGGAGTGCAACTCCGTGGAGAACGCGTGGCGGCTCGTCACCTTCGCGTCCGAGGGGTTCGAGGCCTGGCTGCACTCGCCCGAGGCCTTCAACCGGAACAACTACCGCCGGGTGGCAGAGAACCGCTTCGGCATCGCGCGCGAGACCAACCTCCTCTTCGTTCCGCGCGAGCGCGCTGCGGAGCTGCGGCCGCTCCTCGAAAAGGAGGAGGGCCTCGTCCCGGTGCCCACGCTCGACGCGCTCGCGACTGCGTTCCTCGGGACGACGCGCTACGGCGAGACGCTGCACGGCCCCGAGCGCGCCCAGGTGCTCGGCCGGCGCGTGGCCGAGCTTGAGCGCGCATTGACCGAGGCGCGGGCGCGGCCGAAGGCCGCCGCGCCGCGCGCGGCGCCGGTGCTCCGCCGCAAGCTGAGCGTCATCGTCCCCGTGTACAACGGGCTCTCGGACTTCCAGCAGCTGGCCCACTCGCTCTTCACCGCGCACCCGGAGCCGGCCGAGCTGCTTCGGTTTGTCTTCATCAATGATGCCTCACCCGACCCCCGCGTGGCCGAGTTCCTATCCGGTCCGCTCTTCGACCGTCCCGACGTCACCCGGCTCACCAACGAGCACAACCTGGGCTTCATCGGTACGGTGAACCGCGGCCTGTCCCTGTGCGCCTCCGGCCCCGAGGGGACGGACGTGGTGCTGCTCAACAGCGACACCCAGGTCCACGGCAATGTCTTCGCCATCCTCCAGGACGTGGCGGACCGCCACCCCAATGTCGCCTCGGTCACCCCGCTGACGAACAACGGCACCATCGCGAGCCTGTGGAACTGGCCCACCGGGGTAGACCTGTTCCCGGGCGTGGGGCCGGAGACGGTGGCTCGGGCGGTGGAGCTGGCGCGCGTGGAGGCCGCGCCGGTGGATGCGCCCACGGGCATCGGCTTCTGCATGTACATGACGAAGCGGGCCATCGACGCGGTGGGCGGGCTCGACCCGGTCTTCGGAAAGGGGTACGGCGAAGAGAACCACTGGTGCCAGACGGCGGCCAAGAAGGGCTTCGTCAACCTCCTCACCACGGAGGCCTTTGTCTACCACCACGGCTCGGTGTCCTTCGGTGACGCGTTGAAGCAGCGGCAGCTCGAGCGCAACCTCACGCTGCTCGCAGACTTCCACCCCTCCTACCACAGCGACGTGCAGCGCTACCTCGAGCTGGACCCGCACCGCCCCGAGCGGCTGCAGGTGCAGTGGGCCGTTCGCCGCGTGCAGAAGGCCGCCGCACGGCTGCACACGGTGCTCTTCGTCCTGCACACCGACCCCGCCTACTTCGGCGGCGGCACCGAGCGCCACGTCATGGCGCTCACCCACGCCCTGCTGGCCTCCGGCCGCACCGAGGTCCTCCACCTGTTCCCGGACGACCACCGGCGGCTCGTGCTGCACGCCTACCTGCCCGGGGTGGGCGGCTCGGCACCGTCGCGCTACATCGAGGAGCGCTTCGAGGCGGCGTCCGGGTTCGCGCTGCTCGAGACCATCGCGCCGGACGTAGACACGCTGCACGTGCACCACTCGCTCAAGTGGCCGAGCTGGTTCATGCAGGTGCCTGCGCTCTTCCCCAAGGCGCGGAAGCTCCTCACGCTGCACGACTACTACGCCGGCTGCCCCTCCATCCGGATGATGGCGGGCGGGAGTTTCTGCGGCATCCCTTCGGACCTCCACCAGTGCAACGACTGCCTGGTGCGCGAGCACGGCTTCCGCGAGATGCCGATGGAGGCCTGGCGTGGCACCCACGCGCGCTTCATGGCGCAGTTCGACCGGGTGCTCGTGCCCTCCGAGGCGACCCGCTCCACGCTCCTACGGGCCTTTGAGACGGTAGCCGCCCCGGGCGGGGGAGCCTGGTCCAAGGTGCTCGGTCCCCGCATCGACGTGGTGCCGAACTTTCTCTTCCGCCCGAGGACGGAAGCGGGCGAGACGCACTTCGGGGACATCATCCCCTCGGCCCTCGCACGGCCGCGCGTCGTCTACCTGGGCTCCTTCGTGGAGCCCAAGGGTGGGGTGATGTTCGCTGCGGCGAGCAAGGAGCTGCTTCGGCGTGACTACGCGCTGGAGGTCTGGGGGACTCTGGGCCTTCCGCTGCCCGAGGGTGTGGTCCACCGGGCCTATGCGAGCCCCGATGAGCTGCGCGAACTGGCCGCTGCCTTCCCGGTCAGCGTGGTCTGCATCCCCGCGGTGTGGCCGGAGACATTTTCGTTCACCACCTACGAGGCCGCGCTCGACATCGGCGCGCCCGTGGTGGTGGGCCCCACCGGCAACCCCCCGGAGGTCGTGCGTGAGCACGGCATCGGTGTGGTGCTCGAGGCGCTTTCTGCCCGGGCGCTCGTCGCGGCCGTGCAGCAGTGCGTGGAGCGGAGGCCGCAACTGGTGCAGCGGCTCGATGCCTTCCGCGCCCACGCCCGCACGTTGACGGTGGAGACCTACCTGGGCCGCGTCTACGCGGACATGGCGCCGCCGCTCGAGCCGCCCGAGGGCCTCACGCGCCGCCTGCCCGCCCCGTCGCAGCGCCGCATCGTCCACGTGCAGCCGACGCTGCCGCCCCCGCCACTGCGCCACAAGATCGTGGACGAGACCAATGCAGTGCTCAAGACTCACCTCCCGGGGATGCACGCGCTGGGGCGGTGGCTTGTGGCGAAGGCCCGCCGCGAAGCGTAGCGCGCCCTCTGCGTTATGGCCGCCATGACCGCGCTCGGTCAGGACTCTGCCGGCGGGCGGCTCGGCGCGGCCGGGGTCTTCCGGGACGGCACTGGTCGCACAGCCCAGCCATCCCTTTCGACCACGGTCGCGGTGCCGCCCCGAGCTCGCCCCGGACCGCGCCAGGTCCAGGAATGCCCGGTGACCGAGCCTCTCGGCGGGGTGAACCGCCTCGCCCCAGGCAGCGGTGTCGCGCCGGTAGGTACCGGCCGCCGCGCTCCAGTCCCCACAGGACCCGTCACGCCGTACGGCCCGCCGGCGTTTCCGCTTGGTGAAGGAGAACCGATTTGCTTGCAGTCAACCTGTCGCGTATGACTAGGCGCGGAGTGCGCATGGTGCGAGGCGTCGTGGGCATGGCCCGGCGCCGCATGGTGAGCGGCGCCGCGCCACCCAGCCCGGCACCGCCAGGCCCGGCGCTCGACGAAGCGTCGCGCCTGCGCCTCCTCGGCCTGGGGCTTGACGAGGCCGAGCTCGATGCTCTCGACCTGCGCGAGGCCCCCTGCGCTCTCCCGGCGGGCTGGCTGGAGCGAGGCAATCGACTCTACTGCGGTCGGAGCGTTTCGGTGCCACCGTCCTTCGTGGCAGGCAATCAGGCCCTTAGCTCGGTCTCGGACTGCCTCATGGTGCTCGCCTCGCCAATCGACAACCTCGCCGTCGTGCTCGCCGAGGGAAGGGGCGGCACGCTCTACGTCGGCCCGGAGTGTTGGCTGCCAGCGGCACAGGTCTTCTTCGGGGCCGGCTCATCGATCGTCCTGCGTGCACTCGTCACCTGCACGTGGGCGGGGATCCTCGACGCTCGCAACGGAGGGACGATCTTCGCCGACCGGGACCAGCTCTGGGCTTCGAACGTCTACATCGCGACCGACGACATGCACGCGCTCCGGAGCCGGACGACCGGGGAGCGGCTCAACCCCCATGGGGCACACATCCGGCTGGGCTCGCACGTGTGGGTCGGCCGCGACAGTGCCGTCACCGGGAACACGACTCTCGGTAATGACTCGGTGGTCGGCATGCGCAGCATCGTGCGGAACAAGCAGTTCCCCGCCAACGTTGCGGTCGCCGGGACCCCTGCGCGCATCATGCGCACGGACGTCACCTGGAGCAGAGAAGACCTGCCTTGATCGCCGTGTAGCCCCTCCGGCGGGCGCGCGGAGGGAGCCCCCGGCCTTGGTCTGGGACCCGCCGCGGGAGGCGGCTCTGCAGGGGGCCGCGGTGCAGTCAGGGCCGGCGCGCGCGGGGCGCCAGTGCGGCGTGCCGCAGCCAGCCGATCACCTTTTTCCCGGTAGAGCGCATGCCCTCGTCGCGCAGCGACCTGCGCAGCTTGCCGCCGAGCGATCGCAGGCTCGCGCGGCCCACGGGACCGCCGGCCCGCGGCTCCGCCGATGGCGCCTGCGGCTCCCGCGCGTGCGCGGGCTGGCCGAGCGCCACCTGCTGAGGCGAGGACCACAGGTCGTCCGCGAACTGCACCTGGAGCGCAAGCTGCGTGCCGGGCTCCGCACGGCGTACCCCCTCCAGGCGAAAGCCGCTGAAGAGCAGGTTGTCGGAGGAGGCGGCCAATTCCTGGCGGAGGTGCGCCAACACGTCCATGCGCCCTTCCTTCACGTAGGCCGTGCGCTCCCCGCAGCGCACGGCCTTGATGGGCAGATCGCCCGCGGCCCAGCCAGTCAGGTCCAGCGTGCCGTCGCCGCGCTCGGTGGCGGCGTCCACGGTCAACGTGACGCGGCGCGCGACCACCGGGCGCTCGCCGGCGAGCAGGGGGGTGGCAAGATCGCCGACGGGCGCCTCTCGGGCCGCCAACTGCGGCGTCCAGCGCGCCTCCTTCTCGAAGACGTAGGTGTCGCTCGGCGAGAAGCATTCGTCGGCGAGCACGTCCTGCAGCAGCGGCTGCAGTCCGAAGAGGTGGTCGAGCACGCGGTGCTGGCCGTCCTCCGACACCTTCATCTCCTGCATGTACACGCGCATCTTCACGCCGAGCGCCTGGTGGCCGTAGGTCGGCACCACGCGCGCGGCGTGGAACCCCACGTCTGCCAGCACGCGCAGCGTCTCCTGCCGCTCGAACATATGCTTGTCCTCCAGTTCGCGCAGAAACGCCTGCTCGCGGCGCAGCTTCACCGAGACGTGGAGGTGCTGCAGGTAGGCCGTCAGCTTGGTGAGGTCCGCGGGGTCCAGCGTGGACCCGAAGCGGTCGATGAAGCCGGTCATCACCAGCAGGAGCGCCGCGTGGTGGCGGAACGTGGGCTCGATGAAGACCGCCACGCCGCCCTTCCGCAGCGAGGCATGCAGGCCCGCGAGGAACTCGCGGTAGTGCAGGATGTGGTGCAGCACGCCGTGAGCGAAGGCGAGGTCGATTGAGCCGCGGCGGAACGTGAAGGCGTTGCCGTCCATCCGCAGGTAGTGCACGCCCGGCGGGCTCGCCCCGTACCTGCCGGCCACCTTGGCCCGGCACACCTGCAGCATCTTCTCGGAGACGTCGGTGAGGACGAGCGTGTCGTACGCCAGGCCCTGGACCATGGGCACCGACATGTACCCGGTGCCCGAGCCCACCTCGACGACCGTGCCTTGGCGCGCGTCGAGCACCGGGCGCACAAGCGCCTTGAGGGACTCGAAGTAGCCGAAGCTGTGGTCTACGTCGGTGGCGTATACGGCGTCGTAATCGATGTCGTCGAGCGCAGTGGCGGCGCCCGCGTCCGCCAGGTCGAGGACTCCGCCGAGGTTGCGGAACACCCGCCCGCACTGCCCGCAGCGCAGGGCCCAGGAGTCATCAGGGACCGCCGGGAGCAGCTCGGCGCCACACCCCACACACGTCAACAACTCTGCGATCGCCATGGTCGCTACGTTCTCCCCCGTAGCCCCTGGCGCTGTGAAGGGGGGGCGCCCCTCCGCCCCGCCCCCTGACGCCCCCCGGTGACGGGAGCCCCGTTCAGGCTCCGTGGCGGCTCGAGCCCTCGGCGGCTTCTCCCCGGAGGCCCTCCCCGCGGACGCATTCCTCGTGGACGCCCTGAGCGCGGGCCGGGTCGGCGTCGCGCAGCGGCAGGAGCTTCCCGCCTCCGGGCGCACCCGCGGCCTCTGCCCGCGCCGAGGAGCGCACGTGCACGGCGCGGAAGACGAGGAAGCGGCTGGCTATGAAGTTGAGCGCCGTCGCGGCCACGACACCCGCCAGCGCGGCGCCCTGCGGCGGCAGGTCCGGCAGGCGGGTGGTGAGCGCAAGCGTAACCCCGTAGTTGACGGCCGCGCCCACCGAGCACGCGGCGACGAAGCGCACGAACTGTCGGAGGATGTTGCCCTCGCGCGCACCCCCGAAGCTGAAGCGCCGGTTGAGCAGGAAGTTGAAGACCATCGAGACGCAGATGGCCACGGCCACTGACAGCCTGAGCGCCCCTCCCAGGGCCAGAAGCGCGGTGAGTACGCCTAGGTTGACCACCGTCCCGAGCGCGCCGACCGTCAGGAACTGCACCACCTGCGACCAGACACCGAACTTGAAGACATAGAGGCGCCGCAGGTGCTGCAGGTAGAGCAGTTGCTGCACGAAGGTCAGTTTGCTCTCCCCGAACTGCCGGTCCTCGAAGTGAATGGGCGTCTCCACCACGCGCTCGCAGCGGCACTTGACCAGGAGCTCCAGGCCAATCTTGTAACCGACCGGGTTGAACTCGGCTCCGCCCTCGAAGGTCTTGCGCTCGAGCGCGAAGTAGCCGGCCATCGGGTCGCGCGCGGACGTCAGCGGCATGGCGAGAAGCGTGGCGACGCGGCTGTTCAGCCACCGGAGGAAGCCCCAGTCGTCCGCAGTGGAGCCCCCGTCGACGTAGCGCGAGCCGATGACGAAGTCGGCGCCCTCCGCGAGCTTGCGGAGCATCGCCGGCAGCGCTTCGGGCGGGTGGCTGAGGTCGGCGTCCATACACACCAGCACGTTGCCCTCAGCCCTGCGCAGGCCGTCGAGCACTGCGGGGCTGAGCCCCCGGTTCGCCGTGCGCACGACGAGCTGCACCCACGGCTCCGGACGGGCCGCGACGACCTCCACGGTCCCGTCCCGGCTGTCATCGTCCATGATGAGGACGTCGAGGTCGAGCCCGTGGGCCTCGCGGACCTGCGCGAGGCGGTCGATGAGGATTGGGAGGTTGGCGGCCTCGCGGTAGGTGGGCACGACGACGCTCACCCTGCGGAGGGACGGCGCCCTCCCCCTGCGCACCTCCCTGGCCGGCAATCCCTCCTTCCGCCAGCTCCTCGCCCAGGTCCGCCAGCTCACCCTCGATGCCTACGACCGCCAGGACTTG
>JAKEEX010000418.1 GCA_022616315.1 Myxococcaceae bacterium | reverse complement strand
GGCCGCGTGCCGCGCTCGCTTCGCGGAGAGCTGGGGCTGGCCATCGCCCGCCGCGTCTACCGCGCGTTCTGCCGCGACATGGACTCGATCCGCGCGGACCGCCTCGCGGAGGAGGCCGCGCTGCCGCCCCAGCTCGTGTGGGCGAGCACGAGCGGCACCACGCCGCAGGCCTCGGACGTGACGTACGTGGAGGAGCTCGCCGCGCGCGACACCGTCTGTGTCATGTCGGAGACGACGCTCAACACCTTCGCCCGCCACGGACGGGTGCACGCACTCCTGCCGCGCGACGGCGGCAACGCGCACGAGGTGCTCGCGGAGTTCGAGCGCGCCGGCGTCGACGTCGCGTCGCTCGCGGACGCCCTCCAGCGCGAGGCACTGCTCGCCTCGCGTCAGGCGTGGCTGGACATGCTGACCGCCGTCGACACGCGTGGGGACCAGCTCCACATGAGCCACGGAGACATCTGCATCTGAGACGTCACCGCGCAACCTTCGCAAAATGATGCGCCAGGCGGTGGAGCAGCTCGAGCCACTCCGGCTCTGCGGCCCGGAGCTTGCCGAGCTCCTGGCGAAGCACCGCCGCGTCCTTCGCGCGCGAGGCCAGCTCCTGCGAGCCCCGCTCGAGCCACTGCCCCATCTCCTCCGCGGTCAGCTCCGGATGGAACTGGAAACCGTACGAGCGGCCCAGCCGGAAGGCCTGCTGGACGTAGCGGTCCGTGGAGGCGAGGAGCGTCGCCCCCGGGACGGGCGTGAAGGTGTCCCCGTGCCAGTGCGCCACCTGCGTGCGCGCCTTCACCCCCGCCACCACCGGATCCTTCAGTCCCTCGGACGTCCACCGCACCGGGGCCACGCCCACCTCGATGCCGTTCTTCCCCGGCATCACCTCCGCCCCCGCGGCGGCCGCCAGGAGCTGGGAGCCGAGGCAGATGCCCAGGCACGCGCGGTCGAGCGCGAGCCGCTCGGTGAGCACCGCCAGCTCCTCGCGCAGGAACGGGTGCGCCTCGGCCTCGTAGACGCCCATCGGTCCGCCGAGCACCACCACCAGCTCCGCGCCCACATCCTCGCGGCGTACCTGCCTCAGGCGCTTCACCAGCGTGAAGCCCTCTTGAGCGAGCACCGGGCCGAGGAGCCCCAGTCCCTCGTGTTCGTCGTGCTGTAAGACCACCGCGCGCATGCGCTCCACCTCCGCGGAGGCATGCTACCCGCAGGCCACCGGCACACGGACACGGCGTCGCGACGCTCCCCGGGAAGGGGCCCTCCCGAAATCGGTGCGAGGAAGCCGCACACCTGGCGAGAGGTCAGCGCTCCTTCGGGCGTCATGTACCCTTGTCCCTTTCCAGCTGGCCTGTCAGTCTGAGCCATCCCCGGCAGGCTCCTGGGCGGGAGGGGGCCTGTCCCGGACGTCGACCAGGAGTCGCGGCAACCTCATGAACCTTTCCGGGTCGCCCACCGCGTCGAGGCGGTTCGTGCTGATTGCCGGCCTGGCCGCGGCGCTCTGCGTCGCCACGGAGCCCGCCGCGGCGCCGGTCTCGCCACCGGGGCGCTACCTCTTCCGGAGCTACGGCACCGAGCAGGGCCTGCGCAACCTCGCCGTCTACACGCTGGAGCAGGACGCCCAGGGCTTCATCTGGACGGGGAGCGAGGACGGCCTCTACCGCTATGACGGGCAGCGCTTCGAGCGCTTCGGCGCGGACGAGGGGCTGCCCACCGCGGACATCAACACCCTCCACCGCGCCGGCGACGGACGGCTCTGGGTGGGCACGGAGCACGGCCTCGCGGCGCTGGAGGGGACCCGCTTCCGCTCCCTCGGACCCGCGGACGGAGTGCCCGAGGGCGCGGTGAGGGCCCTCGCGAGCCAGAGGGACGGCACGCTCTACGTCGTAACGGGTGGGAAGCTGTATGTCGGCAGCACCTCGACGCGCTTCACACCGGTGGAAGGCCTCCCCTCCGAACCCGAGCAGCCACGCGACTCCTCCGCACCCGAGCAGCCGCGCGCCCTGCCGTGGGATCCCGGAGAGCCCGACGGCTGGCGCATGAACGGCGTGTGGGTGGAGCCGGAGGGCCGCGAGCTCCTCGTGCTCGCCGTCACGGACCGGAGCACCACGATCCTGCGCCGTGACGCGAGCGGCGCGTGGAGCCAGGAGCGCCTCCCGGGTGAGGAGCGCTGCGCCTCGCTGCTGCGCGATGCCCGCGGCCGCCTGTGGGTCCGCAGCTCCCGGATGCTCTTCGTCCAGGAGCGCGCGGGCGCGCCCTTCCGGGACGTCTCCGCGCGGCTGCCCGGGCGCGCAGGACTTCACCCCACCCTCATCCTCGACGCGAAGGGACGCGTCTGGGTACCCACCAGGATGGGCCTCGCCATCTTCGAGGGAGAGCACCTGGAGCTGCTCGGCGAGGAGCAGGGGCTCCCCACCCACTGGGCGGAGGCGCTGCTCGTGGATCGCGAGGGCTCGCTCTGGGTGGCCAGCGAAGGGCTCCACCGAGCGCAAGGGCGGCTCGCCTGGAGCGTCCATTCGCGCCGCAGCGGGCTGCCGGCGGACTCCGTGTGGCGCGTCTTCCGGGACAGCCGGGGGCGCCTGTGGGCCGCCACCTCGCGCGGCCTGGCGGAGGGCACCGCCACCGGATGGAGCATGGTGCCGGAGAGCGAGGGAGGTCCCGTCTACGCGGTGACGGAGGACGGCGAGGGCGGCGTCTGGGCCGCGGGGGACCTCGGCACCCGCTCCGTCGGGAAGCTCCTCCACCTGCCGCCGGGTGCGACCAGCTGGAGCACCCATCCACTGTCCGTGAAGCGCGCGACCCCTGCGGTGGGCGTGCTCGCGTGGGACGCGAAGCGGCAGGGGCTCTGGGTGGGAACCATCCTGCGGGGCCTCCACTTCTTCCGCCTCGCGCCCGAGGGCCCGCACGTCGCGCCGGTGCTGCTGCCGGGAGGGAGTGACGAGGAACGCATCCAGGCCCTGCACGTGGATCGGCACGGAGACGTGTGGGTCGGAGGCCAGAAGGGGCTGGCACACCTCGGCGGGGACCGGTGGCAGCGCTTTGGCGTGGAGGCAGGGCTCGTCGAGTCCAGCGTGGACACCATCACCGAGACCCCCTCGGGCGAGCTGCTCCTCAGCTACGAGAACGCGGACGGCCTGACCCGCTTCCTCCCCGCGGAGAGGCGCGCCGTCCCATACGAGGGTCCTCCGGAGCTCTTCAACGACAACATCTACTCCGCGGGCTACGACGCGAGAGGTGCGCTGTGGCTCGGCACCGCCACCGGCATCAAGCGGTGGGACGGGCGGAAGCTGGAGCGGTACGGGCAGGGCAGCGGCCTGCCGGGAGAGGACTGCTCGGCGAACGCCCTTCTGCAGGAGCCGGGTGGGGACGTCTGGGTGGGGATGAGCAGCGGACTTGCGCACTTCGACGTGTCCGTGGAGCAGCCGCCCCCTGCTCCGCCCACCACGGTCATCACGGCCGTTGCGCACGGCAACCGGCCGCCGGCACGGCCCACGGGTGAGGCGCTGGAGCTGCCCTACGAGGAGCGCGCCGTGGAGTTCCAGGTGGCCGCCCTCGGCTTCCTCAACGAAGCGCAGGTGGCGCTCCAGACACGGCTGGAGGGCTTCGAGAACGACTGGCGCGAGTCGGGCCTGCGCGTGGCGCGCTACTCCGCCCTGCCCGCGGGTCGCTACCGCTTCGAGGCCCGCGCGCGCTTGGCGGACGGCGAATGGGGCCCCGTCGCGGCGCAGGCGTTCCGCATCGCGGCCCCGTGGTGGCAGACGTGGTGGGGCCTGGCGCTCCTGGGGCTGTGCGCCGGCGCTCTGCTCGCCCAGCTGTTCCGCTGGCGCCTCCGCTACCTCTCGCGGGAGAACGAGCGGCTCGAGTCCCTGGTGCGCAAGCGCACCCGCGAGCTCGAGGAGTCCACCCTGCTCGACCCCCTCACCGGCGCGAAGAACCGGCGCTTCCTCCAGCTCACCCTGCCGGACGAGGTGGCGCGTCTGCTCAGGCGCTGGAGGGCCGCGCCCGCGGGCAGCCCTCCGTCCCACGCGGACATCATCTTCCTCATGGTGGACCTGGACCACTTCAAGTCGGTCAACGACACCTACGGCCACAGCGTGGGGGACCGCGTGCTGCGCCAGGCGTCCACGGTCCTGCGGGGCGCGCTGCGCGAGACGGACACCCTGGTGCGCTGGGGCGGCGAGGAGTTCCTCGTCGTGGCCCAGGCCACCGAGCGCAGCGCCGCGGAGTCCATCGCCGTCAAGCTGCGGGACGCCATCCGCGGCTACGAGTTCGACCTCGGCGAGGGCCAGCGCCTGCGGCGCACCTGCTCCATCGGCTTCGCGTCCTTCCCCTTCCTTCCGGGCGCACCGGACGCCCTCAGCTGGGAGGACGTGGTGGAGCTGTCCGACCGCTGCCTCTACGCGGCGAAGAACAGCGGGCGTGATGGCTGGGTCGGCCTCACGTGCCGCCGTCCGCTGCCCGTGCCCGAAGGACGCCTGCACGTGACCGACGTCCTGCCGGGCCTCCTGGATGCACGGGTGGTGGAGCTCGTCAGCTCGTTCCCGCCGGCGCGACGGCTCGTCTGGCGCTGACGGCGCGGCGTCAAGGCGCTCAGCGCGCCGGCGGCTCGCCCACGAGCACCCGCGCCCTGCCATCCATGGGCAGCACGGCCTCCTCCACGCGCGCGAAGCCCCGGGCCTGCGCCAGCTCCGCCAGGTGCCGCATCCACGGCTTGTAGGGCATGCCGTTGTCCGAGCAGCAGGGCACCACCGCGAAGGGCAGCCCGTGCAGCGCGGCGTACTCGATGATGACGCGCGTGGCGCCATCCGGGTGCATCCCCACCACCAGCTCCGCCTCGCAGGGCTCCTCCGGCGTGAAGACGCGCTCGGCGTAGCGCACCGTGAGGCGCTTGTGCCGCAGGTCGAACGTGGTGACGTGGCGCCCCAGGCGCGTGAGCGCCTCGTTCAGCCGTCCCTGGCCGCCGGCCACGTCGAAGATGCGCG
>JAKEEX010000417.1 GCA_022616315.1 Myxococcaceae bacterium | reverse complement strand
TCCGGGGGCCTGGGGAAGTCGCCGAAGTGGTCAGACGGTCAGACCAACCGAGCCACTCCCCCCAGGCGGGGGTGCCAGGGGTGTCCCGGGTGAACGAACAGTCGTTCAAGCCCAGCGCCCTGTCGGCGTCCCCCCTCCGCGCGCAGGAAACCGAACCCTCGGACCTTCCCGGAAGCGGCGCCTCCGAGCAGTGGATTACTGGGAAGCCACCGCGAATTCTGCCCCGGAAAACACGCACGTGAGGGGCTTTCGAGGGGGCGTCAGAGTGGGTCCGAGGGTTCGTGCTAGTGAGCCCTGAACCCCCGAGGCAGGCCTCGCGCAGACGTCCTTTCGCCTCCCTCGCCGAGGCCCATCCGGCCCAGGGGCGGTGGAGGGCGCGCTGTCACCTCCCGTGTGCACGCTGGCTTCAGCCCATGTCACGACTGGAGCAGCCGTGGGCCGTGCGTGTCCCCGGGCCGTACCGAGCCTCCCCGTCTCAGCCCGTCCAGCCCACTGTCCCCCCAGAGCAAGCACGTCCCTGAGGACACCTGCGCGAAGCACCCGAGGAGAGACATCAGCTCCTTCAGGCTCCGCGGCGTGGCTCTGCTTCCAGCGCTGCTCGCAGTCGCTGTCAAACGAGCGCCCGCGAGTCGTCCAGGTCGACGTCGCGGATGAGGTCCACGCCGTGGTGCACGAGCCTCCGCGCGGCGGCCACGGTGCGCGGACCGTGTCCGTTGTCCAGGCACCACTGTGCGTGTGACGTGAGGAGCGCGAGCTCGCACGCACGGCCCAGCGTGAGCGCGAGCCTGCGCGCACCGGCCTCGACGCCCGCAGCGTTGCCCATGTTGCCCACGAGCCACATCTGCGCGTGCTCCATCGCCGCCTGCACCGCCTCCACGCAGGGGCGCAGCGCTCCGTCACGCACCTGCGAGAGCTGCGCGTCCACCTCACGCCCGAGCGCCTCCAGCGCACCCTCCTTCGCCATCGCTCGCAGCGCGTCGAGCGAGAGCACGTTCGTGGTGCCCTCCCAGATGGACATCACCTGCGCGTCGCGCAGCAGCACGGGCAGCCCCGTGTCCTCCACGTACCCCGCGCCGCCGAAGCACTCGAGCGCCTCGCTGGTGAGCGCCACCGCCTGCTTGCCCGTGGTGAGCTTCGCGAGCGGCGTCAGCAGACGCTGCAGCAGGAGCTCCTGCTCGCTCGCCACGCCCGCCTCCATCTTCCCGAGCAGCTCCACCGCGCGGAACGCGAGGAGGAAGAGCCCACTCGCCTCCGCCTCCATCCCCGCGAGCGTGTCCACGTGGAGCGGCTTCTCCGAGAGAGGCGCGCCGAACTGCACCCGCCGCGTCGCGTAGTCCCGCGCGAGCGCCAGCGCCCGCCGCGCGCCCCACGCGCACCCCATAGCATTCCAGGTGCGGGTGACGTTCAGCATGGAGGCCATGTTGCGGATGCCGTCGGACAGCCCCGCCACGGGGATGGCGCGGCAGCCCTCCAGCGTGAGCTCCGCGGTGGGCACCTTGCGCGTGCCCAGCTTGTCCTTCAGGCGGTGGATGGAGATGCCGTTCATCCGGCCCTCCGGCAGCCGCGTCTCCACGTAGAAGAGCGCGAGTCCCTTGCCCCCGGGCCCATTCCCCTCCGGGCGCGCCAGGGTGAGCGCCATCTGCGCGGTGGTGGCGGAGGTGAACCACTTCACTCCGTGGAGCGTCCACCCCTCCGGCCCCTGCCGAGCCACCGTCTGCGTGAGGCCCACGTCCGAGCCACCCGTGCGCTCCGTCATCCACTGGCCGCTCGTCCAGAAGGTGGAGGGGTCGCGGCTGGTGAGGCGCGGCAGCGCGCGGTCCAGGAGCGCGCGGTTGTCGAGCGCGAGCAGCGTGCGCGCCGCGCCATCCGTCATGGCGAGCGGGCACGAGTAGACGTCCAGCGAGGCCTGCACCAGGTAGTTGAGGGCGAACTGGTGCACGCGCGAGTGCCAGCCGTTGCGCTGCTCGTACGCGGTGGCCACCAGGCCCTCGCGCGCGGAGAGCTTCTCCGCCTCCTTCCAGAGAGGCGAGACCTCAATCTGGTCCACCCGGTGGCCCCAGGCGTCCCACTGGGTGAGCACCGGCTCGTTCAGCCGGTCCCGCAGCTGCGCCTCGAAGAGCGGCCCGGCGGAGAGCGCGCCGAGGTGGCGCAGGTGTCCCTCCTCGGCACGCCGCAGGTCCTCGGGCAGGGTGCGCGCCAGGTAGGACTTCAGGAGGCCGTCGTCGTCGTAGGTGTTGCCGAGCTGCGGGGGCGCCTGGAAGAAGCTCATACCCCCAAAGCTAGGGCAGCGCGGGCCGCGCCTCCACCCCCGCGCGCTCGAGGTGCGGCCCGAGCCTTCCTACGGCCATCAGGCCCCACATCTTGAAGTCCGAGACGAGGGACCACAGCGGATACGTGAAGGTGGCCGGGCGGTTGTGCTCGACGAAGAAGTGCGAGGCCCACGCGAAGCCGTAGCCGGCCACCGGCATGCCGGCCAGGAGTGCCCAGCGGCCCGTGACGGCCGCACCCACCAGGAGGCCGACCACCAGCGTGGTCCCCACGAAGTGCAGCGCGCGCGTGCCGGGCCGGGCGTGCTCGCGCAGGTAGTACGGCCAGAAGTCCGTGAAGGTCGTGATGTCCCGAGCCATGGGGTCACCTCCCGAGAGGGGGAGTATGTCACGGACGCCTTCCCGTGAGCGCAGGCCGCGTCACCGTGGCGGGGGCCTCGCCTGCCTGCCGCTCCCAGCTCCCCACCGCCTTCAGCTCCCTGGGGAAGTAGAACGACACGAGCGGTCCGAGCTCGCCCTCGCCAATCGGCTCCACCACCTCGAGCAGCGCCCGCGCCATCTCCTCCGCCGTGGCGTAGCGTCTCGCCGGGTCCTTCTCCAGCGCGCGCGACGCCACCTCCCACAGGGGAAGGGAGATCTCCTTCGGCCGCGCCACCGGCTCCTCCACGATGGCCTCCATGGTGGCCATCTCCGCCCCGCGGTCGAAGGGGCGCCGGCCCGTCATCGCCTCGTGGAGGATGAGGCCCATGGCGAACAGGTCGCTCCGGCGGTCCACGCGCTCCCCCAGCGCCTGCTCCGGAGACATGTAGAGGGGCTTGCCCTTGACGATGCCCGGCACGGTGACGGTGCGCTGGCGCCGGGCCTTCGCGACGCCGAAGTCCAGGAGCTTCACCTGCCCGTCGAAGCCCACCATGAGGTTGTGCGGAGACAGGTCGCGGTGCACCAGGTGCAGCAGCGCGCCGTCCTCCCCGCGCACCTCGTGGGCGGCGTGCAGGCCCGCCAGCGCCTGCGCGAGCACCCCCGCGGCCACCGGCGCCATCAGCGGCCCGAGCGGGGACTGGATGAGCATGTCCAGGTCCACACCCCGCACCAGCTCCATGGCGATGTAGTGGGTGCCCCCCAGCTCGCCGAAGTCGTGGACGGAGACGAGGTTGGGGTGCGCGAGCCGCAGGGCCACGCGCGCCTCGTCGAGGAACTGCTCCACCATGGCGGCGTCGTGCGACAGGTGCGGGAGGATGCGCTTGAGCGCCACGAGCTTGCCAAGCCCCTCCGGGCCCCACGTGCGCGCCACGAGCACCTGGGCCATGCCACCCGTGCCGAGCGGCGCCACCAGCTCGTACTTGCCGAAGCGCGCGCGGGGGCGCACCAGCGTGTCCGCGTCCAGCTCGTCCAGCCTGTCCAGGACGCTGCGGCCCTCGGACAGCGCGAGCAGCGCCAGCACCGTGCCGTCCAGCCGGTCCGCCATGGCCTGCACGAGGCGCAGCACGGTGTCGGTGCCACCGGCGAAGTCCCCCTCCAGCACCAGCCCGAAGCTGCCGAGCGCCACCTGCCCCATCTCCAGCCGCGCCACGAAGAGGGTGCGGCCGTCCCCGGTGGGGGCGACTCCGCGCACCGACGCCGCCTCCGCCACCGTGAGCGGGAAGGCCCCGTGCACGCGCTCGAGGACGGGCTTCTCCCGGCCGTGCAGCTGGACGAAGGCACCCTCCGCACCGAGGAGACGTGCGCCCTCCGCGAGGTAGACGTCCAGCGCGGCCGCGAGCCCGAGAGACCTGGTGAGGCAGTCCTCGAGGACGGCGTCGGCCATCTCGCCGACGCGCACGAGGGCGCGGAGCAGGGAGAGCTCGTCGTCGGGTGGCAGGGTGTGCACGCGGGGCCCTGCGTCAGCCGGCCTTCTGCTGGTCCGCGTAGATGGCGTCTGCGATCCGGTACGCGCTGCCCTCCAGCCGCTGGAAGGCCTCCTTCGTGCGCACCGGGTCTCCCGAGCCCAGCTGGGCCTTGAGGTGCTCGAGGTCGGCCTTGATCTCCTGACGGTCCTTCTCCGTCAGCATGCTGGCGTACTCCTCGAGCGCCTTCTCCGTCGTGTAGATGAGCCCATCCGCGCTGTTCTTGAGGTCCGCCAGCTCGCGCTTCTTCTTGTCGTCCGAGGCGTGGGCCTGCGCGTCCAGGATCATCCGCTGGATCTCCTGCTCGGACAGGCCGGAGTTGCTCACCACGCGCACCTGCTGCTGCCTGCCGGTGCCGAGGTCCCTCGCGCTCACGTGCACGATGCCGTTCGCGTCGATGTCGAAGGACACCTCGATCTGCGGCACGCCGCGGGGCGCGGGCGGGATGCCCACGAGCTCGAAGCGGGCGAGCGTCTTGTTGTCCCCCGCCATCTCGCGCTCGCCCTGCAGCACGTGCACGCTCACCAGCGGCTGGTTGTCCACCGCGGTGGAGAACACCTGCGACTTCTTGCACGGGATGGTGGTGTTCTTGTCGATGATCTTCGTGAAGACGCCGCCCGCCGTCTCCACGCCGAGCGACAGAGGCGTGACGTCGAGCAGGAGGACGTCCTTCACCTCGCCCTTGAGCACGCCGCCCTGGATGGCGGCGCCCACGGCCACCACCTCGTCGGGGTTGATGCCCTTGGAGGGCTCCTTGCCGAAGAACTCGCGCACGCGCTGCTGCACCTTGGGCATGCGCGTCATGCCGCCCACGAGCAGCACCTGGTTCACCTGTGCGGCGGTGAGCCCGGCGTCCTTGAGCGCGATGCGGCAGGGCTCGATGGTGCGCTCGATGAGGTCCGTCACCAGCGCCTCGAGCTGGCCGCGCTCGAGCGTCTCCGTGAGGTGCTTGGGTCCACTCGCGTCCGCGGTGATGAAGGGGAGGTTGACCTCCGTCTCCGTGGCAGAGGACAGCTCGTGCTTGGCACGCTCCGCGGCCTCCTTGAGCCGCTGCAGCGCCATGCGGTCCTTGCGCAGATCGATACCGCCGTTCGCGTCCGCGAAGCGCTTGGCCAGGTGGTCCACCGTACGCTGGTCGAAGTCCTCGCCGCCGAGGAAGGTGTCACCGTTGGTGGACTTCACCTCGATCACGCCGGAGTTGAGCTCGAGGATGGAGATGTCGAAGGTGCCGCCGCCGAGGTCGTACACGGCGATGCGCTCGGAGGAGCCGTCCTTCACCTTG
>JAKEEX010000416.1 GCA_022616315.1 Myxococcaceae bacterium | reverse complement strand
GGCACCGCGAGGGACGGCATGCGCGGGTCGAGCGCGTCCACGTCGACGCCGATCCACGCACCGACCGCCGCCTTGCCCTCGTCCTCCGGGAGCGAGTTGAGGGGGTGCTGGACGTTGAAGAAGAAGTTCCCGTTGTCGGACTTCTCCATGCCCGTCACCTCTGCACCACGCGGGGTGGTCGCGAGGCGGATCAGCGAGGGCACCGCCGTCAGGTCCTCGCCGGGGGCGCCAGGAGCGCCGTCGTTGCCCGGCGCGCCCGGCGTGCCGTTGGTGCCAGGAGCGCCAGGAGTGCCGGCAGTCCCCTGCTCACCCTGCGGGCCGGTGCAGCCGACGCCGGCCAGCGTGCTGCCTACGAGCAGCGCGCTGGTGGCGATGCCCAGAATTCGACGTGCCATGGGAAACTCCTCCAAGTGTTGGGACGCCCGCAGTGCCGGGCGGAGGCGCACTCTGGTGGGCACGTGTGGCGTTGAGTTGCGGAAAGGGTCACATGTTCGTCGCGTGGTGCGGCTTCGCGGGCGGGAGTCCGGGTCAAGACACACCCGGCGCGACGTCGTGTAACGCGTACGTTGCACCCTGCTCCTCACCGGGCCGCGATCTGGTCCCCCATCGCCGCCCGGACGCGTTCCCGTTGACAGTCCCGCCACATACGAATATGCGAATGCACGCATGTCATCCACCACCGCCGTCCTGGACGTCCGCCCGCTCTCGAGGCTCTTCAAGGCGCTCGGGGACGAGACCCGGCTGCGCATCGTGGCGCTGCTGACGCACGGTGAGCTGTGCGTCTGCCATCTGGAGGACGCGCTCCGTATCCCGCAGCCCACCGCCTCGCGTCAGCTCGCGGTGCTGCGGAGAGCGGGGGTGGTGGAGTGCCGGCGCGATGGGACGTGGGTCTACTACCGGCTGGCCCGCCAGCTGGACGCGATGGCCGGCAGCCAGCTCAGGACCCTCGTCGCCTCGTTTGGCAAGCAGCGACTCCTCCGCGAGGACGTGGCGCGGCTGCAGCAAGCGAAGGGGCCCGGGTCATGCCAGTAGACCCCTCGAGTCTCGCCCGGCGTGTGGTGGCCGAGGCGGTGGGCACGGCCTTCCTCCTCGCCACCGTCGTAGGCTCCGGCATCATGGCCGAGGGGCTGGCGGGAGGCAGCGTGGGCCTCGCCCTGCTCGCCAACACCGTGGCCACGGGGGCGGCGCTGGTGGCCCTCATCCTGGCCTTCGGGCCGGTGTCCGGTGCCCACTTCAACCCCGCAGTCACCCTGGCCGATGCCGCCGTGGGCGGCCTGCGCTGGCGGGACGTGCCTGCGTACCTGGCCGCACAGGTGGCGGGAGCGTTCGCCGGAGTGGCGGTGGCGCACGTCATGTTCGAGAAGGCGCTGTTCTCCGCCTCCGCGCACGTGCGCTCGGGTTGGGCACAGGCCTTCAGCGAGGCGGTGGCCACCTTCGGCCTCCTGGCCGTCATCTGGGGCGTCTCCCGGCGCCGCTCCGAGGCCGTTCCGCTCGCCGTGGGTGCGTACATCACCGCCGCCTACTGGTTCACCGCCTCCACCTCCTTCGCCAATCCCGCGGTGACGCTCGCGCGCGCTGCGTCCGACACCTTCGCGGGCATCCGTCCCGCGGACGCGCCGGCCTTCATCGTCGCGCAGTTGCTGGGCGCCGCGGCCGCGACGGCGCTCTTCCGGTGGCTGGTGCCTGCGCTGCCCGCCCGTGCCCCCGACGTCGTGGTGCCGCACGAGGCTCCCATTGCGCCCTCTCCCTCGCCCGGGAGTGCGCCGTGAGCGCGGTGGTCCGCCTCGAGCTCGTGCAATTGACCTGCAGCATCGGAGTGGAGCGGGCGCTGCCCGCCCGGGAGGGGACATGGTGAAGACGGTCATCTTTGCTTGCGTGCACAACGCCGGCCGCTCGCAGATGGCGGCGGCCTATTTCAATGCCCTGGCCGACCCTGCGCAGGCGCGTGCGGTCTCCGCTGGCACGCAGCCCGGCGAGCGCGTCCACCCGGAGGTCCTGGAGGCCATGCGCGAGGAGGGCATCGACCTGTCCGGCGCCCGGCCGCAGCGCCTCACGGATGAGCTGGCGCAGGGAGCCGCGTGGCTCATCACCATGGGCTGTGGCGACGCCTGCCCGGTGGTGCCCGGGGCCCGTCGGGACGACTGGCCCCTCGAGGACCCCAAGGGCAAGCCGGTGGAGCGAGTGCGGCAGATCCGCGAGGAGGTCCGCACCCGCGTCGCCGACCTCGTGGCGCGCGAGGGGTGGGCGCGATGAGCCCCCTCGTGCTGCGGTCCGCCCGCCCCGAGGACCTGCGGGCCGTCGAGCTGCTCCTCACCGCGGAGGGGCTTCCCCTGCAGGGCGTTGCTGAGCACCTGTCCCAGTTCCTGGTGGCGGAGCGGGGCAGCGCGATCCTGGCCGCGGGCGGGCTGGAGGTGTACGGGACGAGCGGTCTGCTCCGCTCCCTCGTGGTGCATCCGGAAGCGAAGGGGCGCGGGGTGGGCGCGGAGCTGGTTCAGCGGCTGCTCGAGCGCGCGGCAGCGGATGGACTGCGCGTGCTCTTCCTCCTCACGACGACTGCCGCGGAGTACTTCCCCCGCTTCGGCTTCACCCGCATCGACCGAACCGGCCTTCCGCCAGAGTTGCATGCGTCGGAGGAGCTGCGCGGTGCATGTCCTGCGAGCGCGGTGGTGATGCAGCGGCACATCGGCCGCTGACCACACCGCGGGGTCCCACTCCGGAGGCACTGGACTGCCGCGATGCCAGTCGTCTGGGCCCGCCGGCACGGGCGGCCGGTCCAGCCTCAGGAGCCTGCGGATCCGCCCGCCGCCGCCCCGGTCCTCGTGCGCCAGTGACGGACCAACTCGTCCACAAACGCGTGCACCGTGGGCGCCAGGTTGCGCGTGGGCGTGAAGACGGCGTGGATGGGGAGTGGCTCGGGCGCGAACGCCTCCAGGACGCAGCGGAGGTGCCCTGCTGCCACCTCCTGTCCTACCAGTGCGTCCAGCGTACGGATGAGGCCCAGGCCCTCCGCGGCGGCCTGGCGCAGCACGCTGCCGTTGTCTGAGTCCAACGGCCCCCGCACCGGGACTTCCAGCAGGCCGTCGGGACCGCGGAAGACCCATGGGAGGGGACGTTCTCCTCCGGAGAGGTAGCGCAGGCACGCATGCTGCGCGAGCTCGCCGGGGTGGCGAGGATGACCGGCACGGCGGAGGTAGCGCGGGGCGGCGTACACGAGGTTGCGCGCCTGCCCTATCCGGCGCGCGATGAGGCTGGAGGGCTCCAGCCTGCCGACCCGGACCGCCACGTCGATGCGCTCCTCCACCAGGTCGACGAACCGGTCCGCGAGGCTCAGCTCGACGCGCACTGCCGGGTGGCGCTCGAGGAAGGCGCGGACAGCCCCCGCTACGAACGTGCGACCGAGTTCCACCGGTGCGCTCACCCGCAGGGTGCCGCGTAGCCCCTTCTTGCTCGCCAGGGCAGCTTCGGCCTCGTCGAGCTCGGTGAGCAGCTTGGACACGCGCTCGTAGAACAGCATTCCCTCGTGGGTCAGGCTGAGCGCCCGTGTCGTCCGCTGCAGGAGCCGGACGCCGAGCCGGCTCTCGAGCTTCACCACCGCCTTGCTCACCGCTGACGGAGTGGTCCCGAGCGCTCGGGCTGCCGCGCTGAAGCTCTTCGCGTCGACGGCGCGCACGAAGGCGGAGACTCCACTCCAGGGGTCAGGGATGGCGGTCATCTTTTCCCAATAGGCACAGATGCTTTGCCCCGCCAGTGGATTCCCGCTCACCGGGGAAGAAGCTACTCACTGGCGCATGACCAACCCCACTTCCACCAGGCACCTCTCCGCAGGCCGTCGCTGGGCTGGCCTCGCCCTCTCCCTGCTCTCCGCCCCCATCCTCCTCCCGTGCGCCGCCGCTGCCGACGACGCGTCGCCCAACCGCGTGGCGTCCGCCCGGGCCGCTCCCAGGAAGCTCGAGCCTGCACGCGGCCACTACGCCCGGCTCGCGGCCCGGAGCCCCGCGCCGGCCTCCAGCGGCGCCAAGACAGACGCAATGCGGTTCCAGCACGAGCGCGCGCACGTGGAGGACACGCTCTCCGCCAGGCCGCAGTACGTCACGGTGGACCCGAGCGCCTTCCAGCTGCCGCCCCTGCCGGCCAACAGCTCCGCGCAGACCCGTGCAGAGCTGGACTACCTGCTCCGGCTGCAGGAGCGGCGCACGCCCGAGGACGTCCACGATGGCCTCGCCCTGGCGGATTGGGGCTACAGCATCCATGCCCGGCCAGGGGACCGCGACTGGGAGCTCGTCCGTGGCAACCTGTTCCGCGTCGGCCACTCCATCGGCACCTGGTTCAACCCCGACTCGCTGCCTCTCACCGCGGAGCTGCTCGGCAAGGTGTGGCGCGACGCGCGCTTCTACGTCTGGAGCCTGAAGTACAAGTACGCGCGGGTGCGTCCCTACGTGCTCGAGCCGAGGCTCAAGAACCTCCAGGAGACCGACTGGGCCGCCTTCCCCAGCGGGCACGCCTCCTACGCCTACATGGCCGCGTACTTCTATCAGGACCTGGCCCCAGAGTTCGCCGACGTCTTCGTCAAGGACGCCCTCGACATCGCCCACTCCCGCGAGGTCATCGGAGTGCACTACCCGAGCGACTCGGAGGCCGGCAGGGCGTTCGCGCGCCAGTTCATCAACCTGCTCCTGCAGAGCGAACAGTTCCAGCGCGACCTGGCGCAGGTGCGCGAGGAATGGCGCCGGGGGCGGGAGCAGACGGAATGAGCTCCCGGACACCCGTGTGGAGCACGCTCGCCTGCCGGGTGTCCGGCAATTCGGCGCGCCTGGCCATCTTCGTCGTCTACTT
>JAKEEX010000415.1 GCA_022616315.1 Myxococcaceae bacterium | reverse complement strand
CGCGACGGTCATGCCGCGGCCTGCGCCGCTTGAAGCAGAGGGGCGAGGAGATTTTCGCGCATGCGCCCTGGAGGCAGGTGCGCGCAAACCTCCTCGCGGAGGCTCTCCCGCTTCAAGGTGGCGACCATGTCTGCGAAGGAGGGGCGCGCCTTCTTGAGGTTCCAGGGCCGACGGGGTGGCCGATAGAGAACGTGCCCATCGCTCGCAAACCACAGCACCACGAGGGAGTAGAGGAGCATGGCCATGGGGGCGGTGCGCAGGACGGCGCGACGGCTCCAGGCTTGCGGCTCCTCGAAGCCCAGGTGCTGCTTGCTGCCCAAGAAAGTCTCCTCGATGGACCACCGGCCGGAGTACCCGGTGAGTACCTCCTCGGCAGTGTCTTCGATACACGTCGAGTAGAAGGCCTGCGTTGGACGCCCCCCGGTGAGCGGCTCCACCGCCACCACCTTCAAGGGACGGTCGGGGACGTTGTACCAACGGGCGACGCACTCCACGAGGCGGACCCTGTCCTGCCGGCCGTAGATGGCCACGGTGACGTGAGTCGCGCGGCCCTGTAGCAGTTGGCGGGGCGTCGGCAGGCGCTCTCCCCGCTTGCGTGGGCGGCCAGCAGTCCCGGACCGGCGCGGCGTGGGGGCCTTGTGCAGCCGCGCGTCCAGGGGCAGGCGGCTCGTCATGTCGCAGTTGGCCGGCAGGTGCTTCAGCACGCTCTGTCCACCGTACGTGGAGTCCGCGTACACGTGGAAGCGTCGCTCGGGGAGGCTGCCGCACAGCTTCTCGAGCAACTCGACGGCAAGCTCGGGTCGGCTCCTGTGCACCAGCCGCCAGCGCGCGCTGGCCTTCTTGTTGAGGTACAGCCGGAAGAGGATGGGCAGGCTGAAGAAGCGGCCTGGGATGCACGCCAGCTCGACGCGCACTGCCAGCACCACCCAAGAGTGCCCCCAGGAAGTGACGGCCAGCTTGCGGCTGCTGGCCAGCGGGTCATGGTGCATCCCCGCCCCGTACACCTTCAGTCCGCGCTTTCGCGCAAGCGTGTCGTCCAGCGTGAGCGACACCGGCCCATCCGCCAGGAGGGAGGAGACAATGCGGAAGAGCGCGAGGCCCAGCGCGTCCAGACTCCAGCGCGCCGAAGCAAAGAGGCGGTGGTAGGCCGAGTGGTGCTTCTGCCCGATGGCGCCCGCAGCCACAATCATTCCGGTGACGGTGCGACGGCCGGCGTACAGCCAGCCCGTCACCACCGTCACCAGCGTGGCGAGCGAGGGCGCCGTCATGCTCGCTCCCATCTGCTGGACGAGGAGAACGAAGCTGCTTACCAGAGGCATGAGGCGGGCCTCCGTCGGTTGCGGTTAGGTGTGTGTGTCCACACTCGCCGCTAGCAGCCGCACGCGGGGCCCGCTGCTTTCGTCAGAACCCTCGCCCTCTCGCTCGCCCGAAATCTGCGAAACTCGAACT
>JAKEEX010000414.1 GCA_022616315.1 Myxococcaceae bacterium | reverse complement strand
TTCACGAAGGTGGAGAAGCACCTCGCGCCGCACGCCATCGTCAGCTCCAACACCTCGGGCCTCTCCATCAAGGGGATGCTCGAGGGCCGCGGCGAGTCCTTCAAGAAGCGCTTCCTCGTCACGCACTTCTTCAACCCGGTGCGCTACATGCGCCTGCTGGAGCTGGTGGCCGGCGAGCAGACGGACCCCGAGGTGATGAAGACCCTCCACCGCTTCGGCGAGGAGGTGCTCGGCAAGGGCATCGTCTACGGGAAGGACACCACCAACTTCATCGCCAACCGCATCGGCGTGTACGGGATGATGAAGACCATCGGGGAGATGCAGAAGGCCGAGCTCACCGTGGAGGAGGTGGACAAGATCTTCGGCCCCGCCATGGGCCGCCCCAAGTCCGCGGTCTTCCGCACCACGGATATCGTGGGCCTGGACACCTTCGTCCACGTGGCGAAGAACTGCTACGACACGCTCACGCAGGACGAGGCGCGTGACACCTTCAAGATGCCCGCTTTCGTCGAGCAGATGGTCCAGAAGGGCATGCTCGGCGACAAGAGCGGCAAGGGCTTCTACAAGAAGGAGGGCAAGGACATCCTCGCCCTCGACCTGAAGACGCTCGAGTACCGGCCGCAGGCGAAGGTGCGCTTCGAGTCGCTCGGCGCCGCGAAGGACGTGGAGGCCGTGGGCGAGCGCATCGCCACGGTGCTGAACGGCACGGACAAGGCCGCGAAGTTCGCCGAGCACGTGACGCTGGACGTGCTCGCCTACACGAGCCGCCGCATCCCGGAGATCGCGGACGACGTGGTCAACGTGGACCGCGCCATGCGCTGGGGCTTCGGGTGGGAGCTCGGCCCCTTCGAGGCCTGGGACGCCTACGGCGTGAAGAAGGGCGTGGAGCGCATGAAGGCGCTCGGCCTGAAGCCGGCGAAGTGGGTGGAGGAGATGCTGGCCAAGGGCCGCACCTCGTTCTACGGCGTGGAGGGCGGGCGTGACACCTCCTGGGACATCCCCAGCAAGAGCAGCAAGCCCGTCACCGAGAACGCACGCACCGCGAAGGTGGAGTACCTGCGCCGCGGCAACAAGAAGCTCGCGGGCAACGGCTCGGCCACGCTGTGGGACATGGGTGACGGCGTCACGCTGCTCGAGTTCCACTCGAAGATGAACAGCATCGACGACGACATCGTGTCGATGATGCACGCCGGCCTGGACGAGACCGAGAAGAACTTCAAGGGCATGGTCATCGGCAACGACGGGGGCAACTTCTCCGCCGGCGCCAACATCATGGCCCTGCTGATGGCCGTGAAGAGCGACGAGTGGGAGGCCGTGCGCAAGCTGGTGAGCTCCTTCCAGCAGGCCAACCAGCGCATGCGCTACTCGCCCGTGCCGGTGGTGGCCGCGCCCTTCGGGCTCACCCTGGGCGGCGGCGCCGAGGCGTCCATGGGCGCCAACGCCATCCAGGCCCACGCGGAGCTGTACATGGGCCTGGTGGAGGTGGGCGTGGGCCTCATCCCCGGCGGCGGCGGCAACCTGCAGCTCCTGCGCAACGTGTACGGCCCCTTCGCGCAGGACCACGGGTTCGATCCGCTGCCCTTCCTGCGCAAGGTGTTCCTGCAGATTGGCACCGCGAAGGTGGCCACCTCCGCGGAGGAGGCGCGCGAGGCGGGCTTCCTCAAGGAGGGGGACGGCATCACCCTGAACCGCGACTTCCTGCTGAGCGACGCCAAGGCGAAGGTGCTGGGCATGGCGAACAGCGGCTTCCGTCCGCCGCGCCCGAGCCGCTTCTACCTGGCGGGCCCGAGCGGCTGCGCCACCATCGACATGCAGCTGTACGACATGTTGCTCAACAACCAGGTGAGCGAGCACGACCGGAAGATCGGCCAGAAGCTGGCGTCTGTCCTCACGGGCGGCAACACGTCCGCGGGCGCGCTCGTGACGGAGGAGCGGCTGCTCGAGCTGGAGCAGGAGGCCTTCCTGAGCCTGTGCGGCGAGGAGAAGACCCAGGACCGCATCATGTACATGCTGGAGAAGGGCAAGCCGCTCCGGAACTGAGCGGGTGGACCTTCTGGCTCTTAGCAATCAGGAATCCCAAGGAGACTTCACATGCCCGGTCGAGTCGTCATTGCCAGCGCGGTCCGCACGCCGTTCACCCGCGCGCACAAGGGAGAGCTGAAGGACACGCGTCCGGACACGCTCGCGGCGCACGCCATCCGCGAGGCCGTCAAGCAGGTGCCCGGCCTGAACACCGCGGAAATCGGGGACGTCATCCTGGGCTGCGCAATGCCCGAGGGTGAGCAGGGGATGAACGTGGCCCGCCCGGCCGCCCTCCTCGCGGGCCTGCCGGACACGGTGCCCGGACAGACCATCAACCGCTTCTGCTCCTCCGGCACCCAGGCCATCGCCATGGCGGCGCAGCAGATCCTCGCCGGCCAGTCCGAGGTGGTGGTGGCCGGTGGCACCGAGTCCATGACGATGGTGCCCATGGGCGGCGGCAAGCCGAGCGCCAACCCGGAGCTGATGGAGAAGTACCCGCAGGTCTACACCTCCATGGGCGCCACCGCGGAGAACGTGGCGGCGCGCTACGGGGTGAGCCGCGAGGACCAGGACAGGTTCGCCTACGAGAGCCAGCGCAGGGCCACCGAGGCGCGGGAGAAGGGCAGGCTCCGCGAGGAGATTGCCCCCATCACCGTCACCGTCTTCGACGACGCGGGCAAGGCCCGCGAGGTGACGGTGTCGGACGACACCATCATCCGCGCGGACACCACACTGGAGGGCCTGACGAAGCTGAAGCCGGCCTTCAACCCGAAGGGCACCGTGACGGCGGGCAACGCGAGCCCGCTCACCGACGGCGCGGCGGCCGCGGTGGTGATGAGCGAGGAGAAGGCGAAGCAGCTCGGCGTGAAGCCGCTCGGGTACTTCCTGGACTTCCAGGTCGCGGGCGTTCCCCCGGACGTCATGGGCATTGGCCCCGTGCCCGCGGTGCGCAAGCTGCTGGCGAAGAACAACCTGAAGGTCGAGGACATCGACGTCTTCGAGCTCAACGAGGCCTTCGCGGCGCAGGCGCTCTACTGCATCCGGGAGCTCGGCATCCCGCAGGACAAGGTGAATCCGAACGGCGGCGCCCTCGCGCTCGGGCACCCGCTGGGCGTGTCCGGCGCGCGCCTGGTGGCCACCATCCTGCGCGAGCTGAAGCGCCGGGGCGGCCGCTACGGCGTCGTCACCATGTGCATCGGTGGTGGCATGGGCGCTGCGGCGCTGGTCGAAGCCGCCAAGTAGTCACGTCGAACCGCAGAGACGCACGCTCCCCTCTCCCTCTGGGAGAGGGGAACCGTTGACCCCCAAACATCGCCCTCTCGGGTCACGCACTTCACCCCGCCCCACCGACGCGCGCGGGTGACGCCCACACACATGTGACTGGTCCTCCTCGGACGCAGGCCTATCGTCCGGACGCCTTCGCGATGCCCCCGCGTCGCGCATGGTCGTCCAACTCCCTGCTGAACGAGGTGTCGCATGAGGACCGCCGTCGGTGCAGTGCTCGTCGCCGCTTCACTCCTGGTCGCCCCCGAGGCCGCGGCCACCAACTACACGCTGTGGATCCACGGCCGGAACACGTCGCAGAACACGACGCCCGGAAACTACGGTGACTTCCGCTACTGGGGTCCCGCGGGAACCGCGGCCGGCGTGAACAAGAAGGCCGTCAACTGGGACGGCGTCAGCCGGATCGGCAACCAGAACTACCGCATCCGCGACGCGCTCGACTGCTTCTGCACGGGCACCAACTGGTGCTACATCGCCGCGCACTCGGCGGGTGACCTCCACATCGGCTACGCGCTCGCGCTTTACGGGGGCAGCACGCGCAACAAGAAGAATGCGACGCCCAACGCGAGCGGTGTGTGCGGAGACATCGGCGGGACGCAAGCAGGCTGGAACATCAAGTGGATTGACATCGCCTCGGGTGCGGGCGGCGGCAGCGAGCTCGCGGACCTGGGCGAGTGGGCGGTGTCCGACCCGCTGACGAGCGACCTCGTCACGACCACGGCGCGGGCCCTGTACAACCACAACACGACGCGCAGCGTGTGGTTCTACATGTTCGCGGGTGCCAAGGGGACGCTCTACTCCGGCCTGCTCCCGGGGCAGGACGACGAGGCGGTCTCGTACCACTCGACGGGCGGCGTCGCCGGGAGCTCGGGCGGCGCGTTCTGCAACCCCTCGGACTGGTTCTGCAACGACCTGACCACCGGCACCGCGGCGTGCGAGGGCGGCTTCGCCAAGTGGAGCTTCCACACGGTGGACCTGCGCGACACGGGTGAGCAGTACAACCACTACGCCAACGGCTCGTGGGGCGGCATCGTGGCCCCGGTGCGCACGGACGTGGTCACCTACGCCCTCTGACACAGCGGCGCACCCACCTCGTCGCGGGCAAGGAGGGTCAGGTGACGGCCCCTCACCCTTCCCCTC
>JAKEEX010000413.1 GCA_022616315.1 Myxococcaceae bacterium | reverse complement strand
TGATGTCGAGGTCCCGGGGGCGCGCGTGCTCCACCAGGGTGGCGAGCACATCGTCCGCCTCGAAGCCGGCCACCTCGAGCACCGGGACGTGCAGGGCCTCGGGTTCGGGCGCTGTCCGTACTGGGACGGACCGGCGAGCGCGTGGTTTACGACGAGGCCAAGGTGCGCGAGCGCTGGGGCGTGGCGCCGGCTCAGATCGCCGATGTGCTCGCGCTCATGGGTGACGCCATCGACAACATCCCCGGCGTCAAGGGTGTGGGGGAGAAGACGGCCGTCAAGCTGATCAGCCAGTTCGGCAGCGTGGAGCGACTCTACGAGAACCTCTCGCTGGTCCCCGGCAAGCTCCGCGAGACCCTGGCGGCCAACCGCAAGCAGGCCCTCCTCTCCCGGGAGCTGGCCACCCTCTCACACTCCGTCCCTCTCAGCTTCGATCTGGAGGCCTTCCGGCGCGTCGAGCCGGACTGGGTCAAGCTGCGCGCGCTCTGGATGGAGATGGAGTTCTCGCGGCTCCTCAAGGAGCTTCCGACCCAGACGGTGCAGGTGAGCGGGGAGGCGGTGGAGAAGCTCGACACGCGCGCCGCGCTGGACGCGTGGCTGGCGCGCGTGCCGGCGGGCGCGCCGCTGGCCCTCGAGTGGACGGGGGAGAGTCAACCGCCCACCCCGCGAATCGCGGCGACCGCGCTCTTTCATCCGGAAGTCGGCGCAGCGTCGATGCCTCCTGACGTCCTGGCCGCGGGGCTCGGCCAGCGCGCGCTCCTGGTGCACGACGCCAAGCACCTCGTCGAGGGGTGGCTGGCGGCCGCAGTGCAGCCAGGGCCCATCGAGGACAGCGCGGTCGCCTCGTACCTGCTCAATCCCGCCCGGTCGACGTATCGAATCGAGGACGTCTGCATGGAGGCCTTCGGTGCTTGCCCCCCGTCGTTGCCTGCTGTCGGGGCCGGGGTCGACGTGGAGACGGTGCTGGGCGAGCGGGCGCGATGGCTGTGGCGCTACTGGGAGCACGCGCGGGAGGATCTCCGCGCGCGCGAGCTGCTGGGAATCTACCAGGAGGTCGAGCGGCCGCTGGTGCCGGTGCTCGCGCTGATGGAGCGTCACGGCATCCGCGTCGACCCGCGGCGCCTGGAGGACTTCGCCAAGGAACTGGAGCGCGAGCTGGACAACCTCACCCGCGAGATCCACGCCC
>JAKEEX010000412.1 GCA_022616315.1 Myxococcaceae bacterium | reverse complement strand
GTGCGGATCTCCCGGTTGGCGATGAACAGGCGTCGCTGGTCGCGCTCCGAGAGGGCGCCGTTTCGCGCGAGCGTCTGGACCGCCATCTTCACCGAGGAGAGAGGGTTGCGGACCTCGTGACTGAGCGAGGAGGAGAGGGCGGAGATCTGCACCGGTGGAGCGCCCTCCAGGAGCGCGCTCAGGTCCACCACGGCGGCCTCGAGGCCTTCCGGGGTGCGCGAGTACTCCAGGCGCAGCGTCGAGCGCATGCTCCTGTCTGGCCGGTCCACCTGGATGAACTCCACGCCCCGTCCCGCCGCTCGCATGCGGGACTCCAGCGCCACGGCACGCGTGGCAGGGAGCCCCAGTGCCTCCGCGAGCGACAACCCGGGCAGCTCGAGCGCGGGCCTTCCGAGCACCGGCACACAGGCGCCGTCGGCGCGGGTGACGCGCCCCTCCTCCGACCACGCGATGGTCGCCACCAGCTCGATGGTCATTCCCTGACCGCCCTTCCTGACGAGGCCCCCACCCCCTTTTTAGCACGGGGGGCGACGGCTTCCCCGCCATCCGTCGGGGCCGGGCTCCTCCTGCCCGACGAAGGACGTCCGCAGCGAAGGAATGAAGCGCTGTGGGATGGCCGCGGCGTGGACTTGTCACTAAGTTCCCCGGCACGCGCATGGAAGGCCGGCTGCTCTTCAAGGACTGCACGCTCCTCACCGCGGACGGACGGGTCCGCGAGGGCATGGCCGTGCTCGTCGAAGGAGCCACCATCCGGCGCGTGGCGGCGGATGTGGAGCTGCCGGCGCTCCCCGGGGACTGGGCGGTGCCGTGCCGCGGACGGGTGCTGGCGCCGGGACTCATCGACTGCCACACGCACCTGGTGGGCGGCCAGCTCCTGCCACGCTCTGCGGGGCTGCTGGTGCATGGCGTGCGGGCGGTCATGGAGCGCACACACCGGATGGAAGCGGCGCTCTCCGCCGGCGAGGTGGAGGCCCTGACGGCGCAGGCGCTCGCACACGCGCTCCTCGACGGCGTCACGCTCGCGGTGGACCACCTCCACGCGCCTGGCTCGCCCGCGGCAGCGCTGGAGGCGCAGGCGCGCGTGGCCCGGACGCTGGGCATGAGGGTGGTGCTCAGCCACGCCACCCACACGCACGCGGGCGAGGGCCCCGCGCTCGCGCAGCTCGAGTCCAGCGCCGAGTTCGCGGCGGGCACGCGGAGGGATGCGCTGGTGCGCGGCGCGCTCGGCTTCCATGCGTCCGCGGACGCGGAGGACGCCCTGCTGGAGCGGCTCGGGCGGTTGCGTGAAGAGGTGGGCGCGTCGGTCATCTTCCACCTCGCGGAGAGTGAGGAGGACCTGACGGGCACCTTCGCGAGGCACGGGCGGCGCGTCGTGCCGAGGCTCGACACGTTCGGCCTCCTGGGGCCCTTCGCGGTGGCGGCGGGTGCACGCGCCGTGGACCGCTCGGAGTGCGAAGAGCTCGCGCGGAGCCGGACGCTGGTGGCCATCTCGCCTGCGGAGTCACGGCTCGCCGAGCCGACCGGGGGGGCACGCCTGGAGACGTTCGTTGCGCACCAGACGCGGCTGGGCCTGGGGACGTCCGGTACGAGCAGCCTGCGCGACGAGCTCGAGGCCGCGCTTGGGGAGGTCCTCGTCGCGTCGCGCGCGGGGCGCCTGCACGAGCCGGATTCCGTGCTCACGCGGATGCTCCTCACGGGCCCGGCGGAGCTGTGCTCGAGCCTCTTCGGTCTGCCCGCAGGCGAGGTGCGCGAGGGCGCGCTGGCGGACCTGGTGGTGTTCGAGTGGGTGCCGGCGGCGCTTCCGGGCGGCTCCGCGGGTGGACTGCCGGTGCGTGGCCTGTGTCGGGCGCGCGCGGCGTGGACGGTGGTGGGTGGGCGCGTCGTGGTGCGCGAGGGTCAGCTCGTGGGGCAGGACGCGGTGGTGCTGGGCCAGGAGGCGGCGCGTGCGCTGCGCTCGGTCTGGGCGCGCACCGCGGTGGGAGAGGCCGCGGATTGAGCGACGCGGGGCTGGACGTGGTGGTCGCGCGGGCGGCGGCGCGTCGCGAGCGCCTCTGGGTTCCTGGGCACACGACGGCGGTGCGGCTCGTCCACGGTGAAGCGGATGGGCTCCCGGACGTCACGGTGGACCGCTTCGCACAGGTGGGGGTCGTGAGCCTCTACCGTGAGCTCGCGCTGGACGAGGAGGCACGCCTGGTGGACGCGGTGGCGCGGCTTCCCGGGGTGGAGTCCGTGTACCTCAAGCGGCGTCCACGCGAGGCCCGCGTCGTGGCCACCACGGAGAAGGAGCAGGTGGCACCCGAGCGGCCCGCGGCGGGGCCCGAGGTGTCGTCCGTCGTGGCGCACGAGAACGGGCTCGCGTTCGACATCCGGCCCGCGCAGGGCCTCTCGGTGGGCCTCTACCTCGACATGCGTGACACGCGGGAGTGGGTGCGCAGGGAGGCCCGTGGGCGCACCGTGCTCAACCTCTTCGCGTACACCTGCGCCTTCGGCGTGGCGGCGCTCGCGGGAGGGGCCGCGCGGGCGGTGAACCTGGATGCCTCCCGGCGGGTGCTCACCTGGGGCGAGGACAACGCGCGCCTCAACGGCTTCACACCCGAGCGCCGGGACTTCATCGCCGGGGACGCGTTCGACTGGCTCGCGCGCTTCGCGAAGAGGGACGAGCGCTTCGACGTCGTCATCCTCGACCCTCCCTCCTTCGCCAGCACCCGCCACACTCGCTTCACCGCGGCGCGGGACTACGCGCGCCTGGCCGAGGCAGGGGCGCGCGTGGTGGCTCCGGGTGGACTCCTCGTGGCGTGCACCAACCTGCAGCAGCTGCCCTCCGTGCGGTTCGAGGAGCGGGTGCTCGCCGGGCTGGCCGCTGCCGGGCGGAAGGGGCGGGTGGTGGAGCGCCTGGGTGCCTCTCCCGTGGACTTCCCTCCGACACCGGGTGCTCCGCCGGGCCTGAAGGTCCGCATCCTCGCACTGACCTGATCAAGCCGCGCTACGAGGGCACCCGCAGCGGGTATCCTCCGTGAACGCCATGCCCCCCGCCGCACCCCACGAGCGCCGCGAAGGTGAGCGCTTCGGCAAGTACACCCTCGTCGACCGCCTGGCGGTAGGTGGGATGGCCGAGCTCTTCCTCGCGCATCGCTCCGACGCGGAGGCTGGCGCGAAGGCCGTCGTCATCAAGCGCATCCTGCCGCACCTGTCCGGGCAGCCCGGGTGCGTCCGGATGTTCCTCGACGAGGCCAGGCTCGGCGCGCAGCTGAACCACCCCAACGTCGTGCAGATCGACGAGCTCGGGAAAGTGGGTGACAGCTACTTCATCGCCATGGAGTACGTCTCAGGTCGGGACATGCGGCAGGTGCTCGCGCGTGCCAGCGCGCTGGGCATCCCGTTCCCGGTCGTGTACGCGCTGAAGATTGCCTCGAGCGTGTGCGAGGCACTCTCCTACGCGCACCAGCTCAGGGATGCCCACGGCACGCTGCTCCACATCGTCCACCGGGACATCACGCCGGAGAACATCCTCGTCTCGTTCGATGGGACGGTGAAGCTCCTGGACTTCGGTGTGGCCAGGTCGGCGAGCCGCGTCGAGCAGCTGCAGTCCGGAGTGATGACGGGCAGGCTCGGCTACATGTCTCCCGAGCAGTGCCTCGGCCAGACGCTGGACGGCCGCAGCGACGTCTTCTCGCTGGGCGTGGTGCTCTACGAGTGGCTCACGGGCTTCCGGCTGTTCAATGCGGACAGCGACGTGGGTGTTCTCCAGAGCATCACCGGGGGACGCGTCCACCCGCCGAGCTACTTCCGGGCGGACATCCCGGAGCCGGTGGAGGCGCTCGTGATGCGCGCGCTGGAGAGGGACCGCGACCATCGCCACGCGACCGCGGCCGAGCTCCAGACGGACATCGACCGTTGCCTCGGCCAGGTCCGAATCACGCCGTCGGCCCTCCACATCGCCAACTACCTCGGACAGCTCTTCCGCGAGGAGAGAGAGGCGGAGAGGGCAAGGCTCGCGGGCTGGGGTGAGGACCGCTGACGCTGCCATGCCGCGCATCAAGCTGACACTCGAGTACGACGGGACTGACTACGTGGGCTGGCAGGTGCAGCCCAACGGCACCGCCGTGCAGGAGGTGGTGGAGCGTGGCCTCGCGAAGCTCCTGGGAGAGCGTGTCCCGGTGGCGTCCGCGGGACGCACGGACGCGGGGGTGCATGCGCTGGGACAGGTGGCGTGCTTCGACACGGAGCGCACGCTGCCGCTCAAGGCCTACGTGCAGGGGCTCAACACGCACCTGCCGGTGGACGTGGCGGTGGTGCGCGCCGAAGAGGTGGAGCCGGAGTTCGACCCGCGGAGATGGTCCCGCGGCAAGCGATACCGCTACCTCGTGAGCAACCGGAGGACCCGCTCACCGTTGCGCCGGCGCACGCACTGGGAGGTGTTCGCTCCTCTGGACGGTGCCGCCATGCACGCTGCGGGGCAGCTGCTCCTGGGGCGGCACGATTTCAGCGCATTCCAGGCCTCCGATTGCGAGGCGAAGCACCCCGTTCGTGAGCTGCGCCGCGTCTCGGTGGAGCCTCGCGAGACGGACGAGTGGGTGCTCACCGTCGAGGGCACGGCGTTCCTCAAGCATATGGTGCGCAACATCGCCGGGACGCTGGTGGAGGTGGGGCGCGATCGCCGGCCCGTGGGGTGGGTCGCGGAGGTGCTCGAAGCGCGGGACCGGCGGAAGGCCGGCATCACCGCTCCGGCGCACGGGCTCACCCTGGTGGAGGTGTTCTACGGGAGGGGGCTGACCGGGGAGCCGGAGGATGAGGAGTAGTGCGCGAGTGCCTTGGCGGCGCTCGTTGCGAGCAGCCGCCGCGGGTCCTAAGGTGTGCGTCCGCGTCGAGTGCCGACGCTGCGAGGAGGGGCGCGATGCGCGCAGTGCAGCTGACGGCCTACGGACCACCGGTCGAGGTGGTGCAGCTGGTGGAGCTTCCGGAGCCCACGCTCGCCGAGGGAGAGGCGCTCGTGGAGGTGCTCGCCACGCCCATCAATCCCTCGGACGTCTCGATGATCGAGGGGCGCTACGGCATCCGCCCGGAGCTCCCGGCGGTCCCGGGCTTCGAAGGCGTGGGTCGCGTGGTGGAGGTGCGGGGCAAGTCAGCGCTGACGCCTGGGACGCGCGTCCTTCTTCCTTCGAAGGGTGGAACCTGGCGCACGCATCTGAAGGCCCGTGCGGACGCGCTCGTTCCCGTTCCCGAGGGCGCGAACACGCTCCAGATGGCCATGCACAGCATCAACCCGCCCACGGCCGAGCTGCTCTTGCGCATGGTGCCGCTGCAGAAGGGGGACTGGGTCCTCCAGAACGGCGCCAACTCCGGCGTGGGCCGGGCCCTCATCACGCTGGCACGCCGCAAGGGCCTGCGTACGCTGAACGTGGTGCGCCGCGAGGAGCTGGTTCCGGAGCTCTTGCACCTCGGCGCGGACGTGGTGCTCGTGGATGACGAGGACCTGCCGATGCGCGTCCGCCAGGCCACCGCGAGCGGAGCCGTGCGTCTCGGCGTCGACTGCGTGGGCGGAGGCGCGGCGATGCGGCTCGCAGATGCGCTGTCCGAGGGTGGCACGCTCGTGAGCTACGGCGCCATGAGTGGCAAGGGACCCATGCTCACGCCGCAGGCCCTCATCTTCCGGGACATCACCGTCCGGGGCTTCTGGCTGACGCGGTGGTTCGCGACCGCGGCTTCCCCCGAGAAGCGCGAGCTCTACGCGGGCCTCGCCACACTGATCGCGGATGGCACGCTGCACTCGCCCGTCGACTCCACCTACCCACTGGAGCGCGTCAAGGAAGCTCTGACGCGCGCCATGGAAGGCGGACGGCACGGCAAGGTCCTGCTGACGCCGAACGGGCCGGTCTGAGCCCCAATCCCCCAAGGAGAACCATTGCCATGCCCACGCTCGCGGTGAACGGCACGGAGCTCTATTACGAGGACTCGGGCGGACCCGGTGTCCCCGTGGTCTTCAGCCACGGGCTGCTCTGGGACACGCGACTCTTCGACGCCCAGGTCGCTGCGCTGAAGGGGCGGTACCGCTGCATCGCCTACGACCACCGGGGACAGGGGCGCAGTGCCGTGCCGGACGTCCCGTCCATCGACACGGAGACCGTGTACGAGGATGCAGTCCAGCTCATCGAAAGGCTGGGCGTCGGCCCGTGCCACTTCGTGGGTCTCTCCATGGGCGGGTTCGTGGGCATGCGGATCGCCGCGCGGAGACCGGACCTGCTCCGCTCGCTCGTGCTCCTCGAGACGTCCGCGGACCCGGAGCCTCCCGAGAACGTGCCGCGCTACCGTGTCCTGAACTTCGTGGCGCGGTGGCTGGGGCTGTCCCTCGTCGCGGATCGCGTGATGCCCATCATGTTCGGGCGCACGTTCCTCACCGACCCGTCGCGCACGGAGGTGCAGGCGCTCTGGCGCTCCCGGCTCATGGAGAACCGTCGCACCATCTACCGCGCCGTGAACGGCGTCATCGGCCGGAAGGGAGTGGCCGAGGAGCTCGCGAAGGTCCGGACCCCGACGCTCGTCGTGGTGGGTGAGGAGGATGTCGCCACGGTCCCCGCGAAGGCCGAGCGTCTCCACGCCCTCATCACCGGCTCGCGCCTGGTGCGCCTGCCGCGAGGTGGGCACAGCTCGACCGTGGAGGAACCGGTCCTCGTGAACGACGCCCTCACCGCGTTTCTCGCGGAGCATGGGAGCAGCCACCTGCGGGTGGTGTGACCATGGACTTCAGCGTTCCTGCTTCCGTCGAGTCCCTGCTGCCTGAAGTCCGCCGCTTCCTCGAGGAGCGGGTGTTGCCGCTGGAGCGCGACTTCGCGGCGCGCGGGTTCTTCGAGGTGGAGCCGCAGCTGCGAGCCCTGCGCGAGGAGGTGCGCGCGATGGGGTTGCTCGCGCCGCACGTCCAGAAGGAGCACGGCGGCGCCGGACTCTCGCTCGTGGAGTTCGCCCACGTGGCCGAGGTGCTCGGCCGCAGCACCCTCGGCCATTACGTCTTCAACTGCCAGGCTCCCGACGCAGGGAACATGGAGCTCCTCGCTCTGGCCGGGACGCCGTCCCAGCAGGAGCGCTTCCTGAAGCCGCTCGTTCGGGGTGAGGTGCGCTCCTGCTTCGCCATGACGGAGCCGGACCGGCCGGGCTCGAACCCCGCCTGGCTCTCCACAACGGCGCGGCGAGACGGAGACGCCTTCGTCATCGACGGACACAAGTGGTTCACGAGCAGCGCCGACGGGGCCAGCTTCGCCATCGTCATGGCGGTGACGAATCCGGAGGCGGAGAGCCCCTACGCCCGCGCCAGCCAGCTCCTCGTCCCCACGGACACGCCGGGCTTCCGCATCGTGCGGAACATCCCCGTGATGGGGGAGGCAGGGCAGGGGTGGGCGAGCCACGCGGAGGTGCGCCTCACGGGCGTGCGCGTCCCCGCGGAGAACCTGCTCGGGGGAGAGGGGATGGGCTTCGTGCTCGCGCAGGAGCGGCTCGGGCCCGGACGCATCCACCACTGCATGCGCTGGCTCGGCATCTGCGCGCGAGCCTTCGAGCTGATGTGCCAGCGCGTCGTGTCTCGCGAGCTGTCCCCCGGCAAGCCGCTCGCCACGCGGCAGATGGTGCAGGAGTGGATCGCGGACTCCCGTGCGGAGATGGACGCCGCGCGCCTGATGGTCCTGAGGACCGCCTGGCTCATCGAGAAGGAGGGCGCGGCCGCGGCCCGGGACGAGATCTCCACCATCAAGTTCTACGTGGCCAACGTGCTGCAGCGGGTGCTGGACCGCGCCATCCAGGCGCACGGGGCGCTCGGCATGACGGACGACACGCCGCTGGCGGCCTTCTTCCGGCACGAGCGCGCGGCGCGCATCTACGACGGCGCGGACGAGGTCCACAAGGCGTCGCTCGCACGGCGCATCCTGGCGCGCTACGGCGCGAAGGTGTCCTGAGGCGCAGGGAAGGGTGACGCGATGACCGCAGAGTGGCAGGACCGGACGCGTGCGGTGCGGGAAGGCGAAGAGCTGGACGTCGCGTGGCTGGAGCGATTCCTGACGGAGAACGTCCCGGGGGCGATGGGCCCACTCACGGTGGAGCAGTTCCCGGGTGGGCACTCGAACCTCACGTACCTGCTCCGCATGGGGGAGCGCGAGCTCGTCCTGCGCAGGCCTCCCTTCGGGGCCAAGGCCATCAAGGCGGGCCACGACATGGAGCGCGAGTACCGCATCCTCTCGCGCCTCCTTCCCGTCTACCCCCGCGTGCCGCGGCCGCTCGCGTTCTGCGCGGAGGGCGCCTCTCCGCTCGGTGCGCCCTTCTACGTGATGGAGCGCGTGCAGGGCATCATCCTGCGCAACCGCCTGCCGCGCGGCCTGGTGCTGGGCGAGGCCGACTTCCGGCGCCTCTCCGAGGCCTTCGTGGACAACCTGGTGGCGCTGCACGCGGTGGACTGGCGCGCAGCGGGGCTCGGTGAGCTCGGCCGGCCGGAGGGGTATGTCGCCCGGCAGGTGGCTGGGTGGACGGAGCGTTACGAGAAGGCACGGACGGACGACATTCCGGAGATGGAGGACGTGGCGCGGTGGCTCGCCGCGCACCTGCCGCCGGAGGCCGCGCCCACCGTCATCCACAACGACTACAAGTACGACAACCTCGTGCTGGATCCGGGCGACGTCTCACGCATCCGCGCGGTGCTCGACTGGGAGATGGCCACCATCGGCGACCCGCTCTCGGATCTCGGGATGGCGCTCGCGTACTGGCTCGAACCTGGGGACCCGGAGGAGGCGGTGGCCCTGAACATCGGCCTCACCACCCAGCCCGGCAACCTCTTGCGCCTCCAGCTCGTGGAGCGCTACGCCGAGCGGAGCGGGCGGGACGTCCGCGACATCGGCTTCCACTACGTGCTCGCCCTCTTCAAGGTGGCCGTCATCGCCCAGCAGATCTATTTCCGCTACAAGCAGGGCCTCACGAAGGACGAGCGCTTCGGGCTGCTCCTCTTCGCGGTGGGCGTGCTGAGCAGGTTGGCCGTCAGGGCCATCGAGACGGGAGACGTGCGGCCCGTGACCAAGCTCTGACAATGGCATGGCACGGTGGGGCGCATGCGCCGTGCCGCCCTGGGCCTCTACACGTACCTCGAGTTCTTCCTGTCCGTCTTCGGCTTCCTGCCGCTCATGGCGGGGGCCACGCTCCTGCACCGGAACGATGCGGGGCGCCGGGTGCGCGGCCGGTGGATGCGGCGCTTCGGGCGCTTCACCTCGCGGCTCACCCCGCTGTGGGACTTCTCCGTCGGAGGAACGGCACCGGCGGATGTGATGCAGAGGGCCTACGTCGTCGTCTCCAACCACGAGTCCGTCGCCGACCCCTTCCTGCTCAGCTGGCTGCCCTTCGACATGCGCTTCATCGCCAAGGAGGAGATCTTCCGGCTCCCGTTGCTGGGGTGGATGATGAAGCTGGGCGGGGACATTCCCCTCAAGCGGGGGGACAAGGAGAGTGTGGAGAGGATGCGCGAGGCGTGCCGCGCGACGCTCGAGGCAGGGGTGCCGGTGATGATGTTCCCCGAGGGCACACGCTCGCCGGACGGCGAGCTGCTGCCGTTCAGGGACGGCGCCTTCCAGCTCGCCATCGAGGCGCAGGTGCCGGTGCTCCCGGTGGCGGTCGCGGGCACTCGCCAGTGCCGCCCGAAGGGCTCGCTGTGGTTCGGCCAGGCACGCGCGCGGGTGCGGATGCTCGAGCCCATTCCCACCTCGGGGATGACGCTGGCGGACCTGCCGCGCCTGCGTGAGGAGGTGCGGGCGCGCATCGATGTGGCGGTGAGGGGGCTACGCGCCGAGCTCGGGCTGAGCGGCGCGCGTCAGTCCGGGTAGAAGAGAGGCTCGCGCGTCGCGATGAACGCCTCGATGGCGCGCGCCGTCTCCGGGGCGAGGTCCGTGAACTGCACCCCGAGCCCAGGCATGAGCTCCGGCGTGCGGTCATCCACCTCGCGGCTCCACCGCACGACGCCGGTCACCGTCAGGGGCTCTCCACCCGGCAGGGTGAGGGAGATGTCCACGACCGTGCCCTGCGGCACCCGCTCGACCGTGGCGATGAACACGCCCCCCGCGCTCAGGTTGGTGGAGAAGCCGTTGAAGAAGTTGGAGTCGCTGCGCAGGTCGATGACCGCCTGCATGGCCACGCGCGCCTGGCGCGGCGCGGCCTGGGTGTTGCGCTGGCGGGCTGACTCGGCGGCACGTGCGGCCGCGCGCTCGCGTGCTGCCTTCGCCGCACGCTCCTGGGCGGCTCGAACGGATGTGAGCCGGGCCTGCGCCGCGTCGAAGGCCCGGGTGAGCGCGCGCGACTGCTCGTCGAGGCGCTGGAGCGCGTCCTTCGTCTCCCGGACCGATGAGAGGCGGGCCTCCACCGCCTGCTCGCGAGCGCGCAGGGCCCGCTCCCTCGCCGCGTCGGCACCGAGCACCGGGACGCCAAGAGTCTCGAGCCTCGCGCACACCTCCCCCACGGCGGCGTCTCCCCCCAGCTCGCGGAAGGCCTCCTCGGCGCGCTCCCGCGTGTGCGCCAGCGTACGGGCGAGCTCCGCGCGGGTGTCCTCGGCGCGCGCCATGGCTGCGGCGAGCTGGTGCTCCTCCGCCGCCACCGCCGCCTCGGCCTGCGCGAGCGCCTCTTCGGACCTGAGGGGCGTGACAGCGATGGGGGACGGGACGGACATGAAGGGCACTCCGGAGGGGCCGGATGACCAGGGGGCCGCCCGCATGATGCGCTGCCTCCCTTCGCCAGAGGAAGGCAAAGCGCCCTGCGAACCTGCCTGCTCCTCCTCCAGGCCTCCGGCGCTCCCGGGGTGACCGCGGGCCATCCGTTCGCAGCTCGCCGGATGACGCGCCGGCCCGACTTCTTCCCTGCGTCCGGCGTGCTCCGCGCGTAGACTTCCTCCGGTATGAGTCGCCCGAGCTCCATCCCTCACGTGCCCTCGCGCTCCTCCGGGGTGCCCGTATGACCGACCTGCGCGCCGCACTTCCGCCCGCCAGGCTCCCGAAGCCGAACGACCCGTGCTGGTGCGGGAGCGGGAAGAAGTACAAGAAGTGCCACAGCGGGCAGGACACGATGCTCGTGCGCGCCCAGGTGTCCGAGCGCGACGCGAAGCGCATCCGTCCCGGTCTCATCAGCCCCAAGCGCCCGGTACCGGCGCACATCCAGGGGCCGGACTACGCCCGGACCGGCCGGCCGGGCTCGCGGGAGGAGCCGGACGTGAAGTCTCCGGACGTCATCGCCCGGATGCGCCGCGCCTGCAAGCTCGCGGCGGAGGTCCTCCAGGAGGCGGGCAAGCACGTGCGCGCGGGCGTGACGACGGACGCGCTGGACGCCATCGCGCACGAGTTCTGCGTCTCACGCGGGGCCTACCCGAGCCCGCTCAACTACCACGGCTTCCCCAAGTCCATCTGCACCTCCGTCAACGAGGTCATCTGCCACGGCATCCCGGACAGCCGGGTGCTCGAGGACGGGGACATCGTGAACCTGGACATCACCGTGTACCTGGACGGTGTGCACGGAGACACGAACGCCACGTTCTTCGTGGGCCACGTGGACTCCGAGTCGCGCAAGCTCGTGGACGTCACGCGCGAGTGCCTCGAGCGGGGAATCGCCGCGGTGAAGCCGGGCCGTCCCATCCGGGAGATCGGTCGCGCCATCCAGGTGCTCGCCGAGGGGCATGGTTACGGGGTGGTGCGCGCGTACTGCGGCCACGGCATCGGCGAGAGGTTCCACACCTCGCTGCAGATTCCCCACGTGGATGACCCGGACGCGCGGACCCTCATCGAGCCGGGGATGACCTTCACCATCGAGCCCATGATCTCGCTGGGAGACTGGCGCCACCGGCTGTGGGACGACGGCTGGACGGCGGTGACGCTCGATGGGCGGAGGTCCGCGCAGTTCGAGCACACCATCCTCGTCACCCCGACGGGGGCGGAGATCCTGACGCAGGTCTAGGGGCCGGTCAGCTCGCGGCGCGCTTGCCCCGCCCGGCATCCACGAGCACCTTGCCAAACGTGAGGTGGTCCCCCTCCACGTCCGCGTGGATGACGTCCCCCGGTGCGAACTCGCCGGCCAGGATGCGGCGGGCGAGCGGGTCCTGCAGGTACTTCTGGATGGCGCGCTTGAGCGGGCGGGCGCCGTACACCGGGTCGTACCCATGGTCCGCGAGGAAGTTGCGCGCGGCGTCCGTCAGCTCGAGCTCCAGCTTGCGGTCCGCGAGCAGCTTGCGCAGCCGGCCCAACTGGATGTCCACGATGCGCGCGATGTCGCTCTTGCGCAGCGGCTCGAAGATCACGATCTCGTCGATGCGGTTGAGGAACTCCGGCCGGAAGTGCTGCCGGACCGCGTCCATCACCTCGCTGCGCGTGCCCTCGGGCATCGTCTCCCGTCCCGCCATTCCCTCCTGGATGGCCACCGAGCCGATGTTGGACGTCATGATGAGCACGGTGTTGCGGAAGTCCACCGTGCGGCCCTGGCTGTCCGTGAGCCGCCCCTCGTCGAGGATCTGCAGCAGCACGTTGAAGACGTCGTGGTGCGCCTTCTCCACTTCGTCGAAGAGGATGACCGAGTAGGGCCTGCGCCGCACCGCCTCCGTGAGCTGGCCTCCCTCCTCGTAGCCCACGTACCCCGGGGGCGCGCCGATGAGGCGGGCCACGGCGTGCTTCTCCATGTACTCGGACATGTCGATGCGGACCATGGCCGTGTCGTCGTCGAAGAGGAACTCCGCCACCGCCTTGGCCGTCTCCGTCTTGCCCACGCCCGTGGGCCCCAGGAAGAAGAAGCTTCCGATGGGGCGGTTGGGGTCCTGCAGTCCGCTGCGCGCGCGGCGCACGGCGTTGCTCACCGCCTCGATCGCCGTGCGCTGGCCGATGACGCGCTCGCCCAGCCTCTCCTCCATCCGGAGCAGCTTCTGCAGCTCCCCCTCCATCAGCCGGGACACCGGGATGCCGGTCCACTTGGCCACCACCTCGGCGATGTCCTCCGAGTCCACCTCCTCCTTGAGGTACTGGTGGTGCTTCTGGAGCTCCTGCAACTCAGCATTCTCCGCGGCGATCTTCTTCTCCAGCGCCGGCAGCACGCCGAAGCGCACCTCGGCGGCCTTGTTGAAGTCGCCCGAGCGCTCCGCTGCGGCCTGCTCGTTGCGCGCCTTCTCCAGCTTCTCCTTCGCCTCGCGCAGGCCCGTGATGGCCGCCTTCTCCGCGTCCCACTCCGCCTTCATCCGGCTGAACTGTTCGTTCAGCTCGGCGAGCTCCTTCTCCACCTGGGACAGGCGCTCCCTGCTCAGCGGATCCGTCTCCTTCTTCAGGCCCTCGCGCTCGATCTCCAGCTGGACGATCTTGCGCCGCACGTCGTCGATCTCCGTCGGCATGGAGTCGATCTCGATGCGCAGCCGGCTGGCAGCCTCGTCCACCAGGTCGATGGCCTTGTCCGGCAGGAAGCGGTCCGAGATGTAGCGGTGGCTCAGGGTGGCCGCGGCCACCAGGGCGGTGTCCTGGATGCGCACGCCGTGGTGCACCTCGTAGCGCTCCTTGAGGCCCCGCAGGATGCTGATGGTGTCCGCCACGCTGGGCTCGCCCACGAACACGGGCTGGAAGCGCCGCTCGAGCGCGGCGTCCTTCTCGATGTACTTGCGGTACTCGTCGAGCGTGGTGGCGCCGATGCAGTGAAGCTCGCCGCGTGCCAGCGCGGGCTTGAGCATGTTGCCCGCGTCCATGGCGCCCTCGGCCTTGCCCGCGCCCACCAGGGTGTGCAGCTCGTCGATGAAGAGGATGACCTCGCCCTCGCTGGCGGACACCTCCTTCAGCACCGCCTTCAGGCGCTCCTCGAACTCGCCGCGGTACTTCGCGCCCGCCACCATGGCGCCCAGGTCCAGCGTGATGAGCCGCTTGCCCTTGAGGCCCTCGGGAACGTCACCGTCCACGATGCGGCGGGCGAGCCCCTCGGCGATGGCCGTCTTGCCCACGCCGGGCTCGCCGATGAGCACGGGGTTGTTCTTCGTGCGGCGGCTGAGGACCTGGATGCAGCGGCGGATCTCCTCGTCGCGTCCCACGACCGGGTCCAGCTTGCCTGCGCGCGCGGCCTCGGTGAGGTCCCGCCCGTACTTCTCGAGGGCCTGGTAGGTGCCCTCCGGCTCCTGGCTGGTGACGCGCGCGGTCCCGCGCACGTCCTTGAAGACGGAGAGGGCGCGCTCCCGCGTGACGCCGCTCGCCTTGAGCAGCTCGCCCGCGGCGCCCTTGTCCTGGGTGAGCGCGAGCAGCAGGTGCTCGGTGGAGACGTACTCGTCCTTGAGCGCGGCGGCCTCGTCCTCGGCCTTGTCCGCCATCTTGAGGAGCCGCTGGCCGAGGACGGCGCCGGCCTCTCCCCCGTGGATGCGCGGGAGCCGCTCGAGCGCCTCGTCCGTCCGTGACGCCACGAGCTTCGGGTCTACGCCCACCTTGCGCAGGATGGGCAGGACGATGCCGTCCGTCTGGTTGAGGAGCGCCCGGAGCAGGTGCTCGGGCTCGAAGTTGGGGTTGTCCCCACGGCGGGCGAGCGACTGCCCCTCCTGGAACGCCTCCTGAGCCTTCACCGTGTACTTGTCCAGTCGCATGAGGCCAAGGTAAGCGGCACACCTCTCATGGCAAGCCACGACGCAACGCGGCGACGTCGCGGAGAGCCAGGAGGTGGGTTGAGTTCCAAGGGACGCAGGGGTATAGGCGCGCGCGCGTGCGCGACCTCGCCTTTCCGCGAAAGCTTCAGCTGGAGCCACCCGGGGGCTACTTCGTCCGCCTGGACAGCTTCGAGGGCCTGGACCTGGTGGGGCTCGCCCGGCAGGCGCTGGTGAGCGAGGGCCTGACCGTGGACGGCGTGGCCCTGCGCGTGGGCGTCCACCGCAAGCGCAAGGTCGTGCACGTCACCTACGACGGACCGTTCCTCCACGGCGCGGGGGCCGGGCGCTGGTTCGTCGAGCACCATGCGCTCGCGACGCTGCTCTCGTGCCGCGTGCCCTCCACGGTGCAGACCTGGGCGCTCGACCCCGCCGCCTTCGAGGAGGTGTGCACCTGGGGAAATGGGCGCCGGGTGGGCGGTGAGCGGCTGGACTACGCCAAGGTGGAGCTGCCCGAGGAGGCGGAGTCGGACGACGTGGCCTTCGAGCGCCTGCAACGGCACTGGCCGCTGGGCCACCTGGCCTACGTCTTCGGCCTCACGAGGGTGGAGCTCCTGCAGCTCGCGCGCACGCCCACTCTGAGGCTGTCGCTCTCGGACGGGCCCGGTGTGGAGCAGCTCGCCGAGCTGCTTCCCTCGGCCTCTCCCTACCGCGCGCGCGGACAGCCCGGGCCGAAGCCCTAGCTCTCAAGGAAGCGGGCCTTCCAGCAAGCTAGCCTTCCAGGAAGCGGTCCCGGAGCGCCACGGCCTCGCGCACCCGCGTGGAGCCGAAGAACTGGCCCAGCGCGAGGAGGCCGCCCGCAACGAGCACCGTCATCACGAGTCCGCCCCACGTGGAGATGCCGACGGCGCGGGCAACGAAGGCCGCGCGCTCGTCCGGGGGCATGGGCGCGGAGAGCTCGAGCAGGCGCGTGACGAAGTCCAGGTTGGCCTCCGCCAGTCGCGTGTAGGCCTCGCGCAGTCCGCGATCCAGCGCGAAGCTCTGCGCTCCATCCGCCGCCCGCAGCAGGGCGGTGACGATGGCCATCCTCGAGAGCATCCGTCCGAGACCTGCGCGTGGCATCACGCCCGGCCGCAGCAGGAGGAGCGCGGCCGTGAGGACGAGGCCACAGGTGAGGCTCAGCGCCCCGAGCACCAGCGCGCGCACCTCCCGCGAAGGGCCGAGCACCTGGTCCCGCTCCCCGTTGAACTTCGTGGCCGCGTCGAGGAGCACCTGCTCCGCCTGCGACACGGGCGCGTTGATGCGCTCACGCTCCGTCACGAGCACGTCGGTGAGCTCCCAGCTCGCCTTCAGCCACACACATCCCGCGAGGACCGCGGCGACGACGGCCGCCAGACGGATGCCTCCGGGAAGGGACCTGGGAGGGGAGGGGGGGCTCAACGGCGGCTCGCCTCGATGAACTTCAAGCGGAGGTCCGTGAGGAGCGAGTCGAAGAGCCGCTCCTCCTCCGGTGTCAGGTTGCCCCGCGTCTTCTCACGGAGCAGGGAGAGCAGGTCCAGGCTCTGTCGCGCCTGGGACAGGTCCACCCGGACCGAGCCGCCCGAATCCGGGTCCGGCGCCACGCCCAGGTGGATGAGCGCACCGGACGCGAGGCCGAGCAGGAAGGCAGTGAAGTCGATGGGCCGCTCTGCCTGGCCCTCCATGACGAACGTCTCGCCGCGGGTGGGTGGGGTCATTCCTCGTCCGAGCCGAGCTCCTCGCCCTCGTCGGCCTCGGCCTCCTCGACTGGAACGTCCAGCATGCGCGTCTCGACCGGAGCGGCCTTGGCCGCCACGTCCGGAAGGTCCTTCAGGTGCCGCTCGTACGCCTTCTCGTCGAGCTGACCCGAGCGCACGTACCGCTCAGCGGTCCGCTTGTCGGCGGTCTTGGGGTCGAGGGGTTTCACGGCCATGATGATGAAGCTCCTGAAATCTCTTGGAAAAATGTCGGAGCACCTTATAGCAGCGACTCCCTCTGTCAACCGCTGGGTCCAACCGATGCCCTCCCGTCTCCTTCCCACCGGGCTCTACGGGATGTGCGACGACTCGGTGCGCCCGGACCTCCCGCTCGTCGAGCAGGCAGCGGGGCTGCTCGCGGGTGGCGTGCGCGTGCTGCAGCTGCGGATGAAGCACACACCCACACGGGCCGCGGTGGGCGTGGTGAGGGAGGTGCTGGCGCTCGCTCGCGAGGTCGGGGCGCTCTGTCTGGTGAACGACCGTGTGGACTGGGCGCTGGTGGGAGGCGCGGACGGCGTGCACCTGGGGGACGAGGACCTGCCGGTGGCGGACGCGCGGAGGGCGCTCGGTGCGGGCGCGTGGATTGGCGCCACGGTGCGCAGCGCGGGGGGCGCGGCGGAGGCACGTGACGCGGGGGCGGACTACGTGGGCCTGGGTCCCCTCTTCGCCACCCGGACGAAGTCCGTGAGCGCGCCCGTCCTCGGCCTTGGGCGCCTCGCCGAGGAGGTGGCGCGCTCCCCGCTGCCCGTCGTCGCCATCGGGGGCATCACGCTCGCGCGGATGGAGGAGGTGGGGGCGAGTGGGGTGCACGGCGCGGCGGTGGTGTCGGACGTCCTCTGCCAGCCGGACATCCCAGCGCGCGCACGACTGCTGCAAGCGGCTTTCGGCCGTGGCCGCCTTCGGCGTAGCGTGACGGAACCGTGAGCGCACCCAACCGTCCCCCCTCCCACCACGCGGCCAAGAGGCCGCTCATCGGCATCACCCCGGACCTGTCCACCCCCGCATCCAGCCCGTTCCCCGTGTACGAGCTCAAGGTCCCCTACGCCGACGCGGTGCTGAAGGCGGGAGGGCTGCCCATGATCCTGCCGTACACCGAGGACCCGACGGTCGTGGAGAGCTACCTCGAGCGCGTGTCCGGGCTGCTCGTCACGGGGGGGGCGTTCGACATCCCACCGGAGGCGTACGGCGAGGCTCCGCGCGACGGGCTCGGCGCGCTCAAGCCGACGCGCACGACCTTCGAGGTGGCGCTGATGCAGGGCGCGCTCAAGCGGAACATCCCTATGCTCGGGGTGTGTGGTGGCATGCAGCTGCTCAACGTCGTGCTCGGGGGAAGCCTCTACCAGGACATCCAGCGCGAGGTGGCGGAGGCCCGCGAGCACGAGCAGAAGCACGACCGCACCCAGCCGCAGCATCCGGTGGAGGTGAAGGAGGGGACGCTCCTGGGCGAGCTCGTGGGGCGCGGCCAGCTGATGGTGAACTCCACGCATCACCAGGCCGTGCGCAGGCTCGGCGAGCAGCTGGTGGCCTCCGCGGTGTCTCCGGACGGAGTGGTGGAGGCCATCGAGAGCCCGGCGCACCTCTTCGCGCTCGGCGTTCAGTGGCACCCAGAGTACATGGTGAACACCGTGCCGGTGCACCTGGGCATCTACAAGACGTTCATCCAGCGAGCCCGAGAGAGCCGGCGGTGACCCGCGCCGCCGTGCGCGTGCTCGTGCTCGGGGGACTCGAGCCCACCGGGCGCGCGGGGCTGCTCGCGGACGTCGCGACGGTGCGCGCGCTCGGCGCGGAGCCGGTGGGAGTGGCCACCGCGTCCACGGCACAGGGGCGGACGGTGTTCCTGCGGCGTGCCGTGCCGCGAGAGGTGCTCGAGGCGCAGGTGGAGGCCGCGCTCGGGCTGGGGCCCGTGCACGCCGTGAAGTGGGGGATGGTGCCGGACCGCGCGACGCTGGGCGTGCTCACGCGGGCGCTGGCGCGCGTGCGGGCGCCGTGGGTCGTGGACCCCGTGGTGGCGACCTCGAAGGGGGAGCCGCTCACGTCGCTGAAGCCGCGCGACTACCTGGCGCTGGCGTCGTCCCACGTGGTGGTGACGCCGAACCTCGACGAGGCGGCGTGGCTCCTCGGGTGGGACGGGCTCGGCTCGGTGGAGGACGCCGTGGAGGCGGGGAGGGCGCTCGTGGCGCGAGGCTTCCGCGCGGCGCTCGTGAAGGGAGGGCACCAGCCCGGCGCCGCGGTGGACGTGGTGTGTACGTCGCGGGACGTCGCGCTGCTGCGGGCGCGCAGGCTGGGAGGTGAGAGCGGGGCCCGGCGCGGCAAGGGATGCCGCTTCGGCTCGGCCATGGCGGTGGCGCTCGCCCGGGACGCGGAGGTCCACGAGGCCGCGCGCAGCGCGAAGCGCTTCGTCTCGGCCTACCTGAAGGACGGGTGACTCACTCCCCGCGCGCCCGGCTCTCGAAGCGCGTGAACTCCGCGAGGAAGATGAGGTCGATGCTGCCCACGGGGCCGTTGCGCTGCTTGGCGACGATGAGCTCGACCGGGATGGCCGTGGAGCTCCGGCCCCCGCCGTCCTCGTCGCCGCCCTGGTCCTCGCGGTGGATGAACATCACCACGTCCGCGTCCTGCTCGATGGAGCCCGACTCGCGCAGGTCGCTCAGCATGGGCTTGCCGCCCTTGCGCTCCTCCACCTTCCGGCTCAGCTGGCTCAGGGCGAGGATGGGCACCCCCAGCTCCTTGGCCAGCGTCTTGAGCGAGCGGGAGATCTCGCTCACCTCCAGCTGGCGACTCTCCGTCTTGCCCTTGAGGCTCATCAGCTGGAGGTAGTCCACGACCACCAGCCCCAGGTCCACGCCCTTCTGCTTCAGGCGGCGACACTTGGCGCGCAGGTCGAAGGGGGAGAGGGCGCCCGTGTCGTCGATGTAGACGGGCGCGTTGAAGAGGGCGCCCGCCACCTCCTGGAACTTCTCCTCGTCGTTGGCCGTGAGCCGGCCTCCGCGGAGCTTCTTCATGTCCACGCGGGCGCTCGAGGACATGAGACGCATGAGCAGCTGCTCGCTCGGCATCTCGAGCGAGAAGATGGCCGCCGCCTTGTTCTCCTTCAGCGCGCAGTGCAGCGCGATGTTCATGGCGAGCGACGTCTTCCCGATGCCGGGGCGCGCCGCCAGGATGAGGAGCTCGCCCGCGTGGAAGCCCGTCAGCTGGTGGTCCAGGTCGATGTAGCCGGTGGACAGCCCGGTCACCCCCGTGGACGCCATCTTCATCTTGTCCAGGAGGTCGAGCGTCTTCTCCATCAGCTCGCGCACGGGCAGGAGGTCGCCCTCGCGCTTCTTCTCGGCGATGTGGAAGATCTTCCGCTCCGCCTCGTCCACGATGACGTCGGTCTGGCCCGTCTCCTGGCTGGCCAGGTCGATGATCTCGCGCGCCGCATTGACGAGCCGGCGGCGCACCGCCTTGTCCTTGACGAGCTCCGCGTACTGGCGCGCGTTGGCCGCCAGCGGCAGGCCCTGGTCCAGGCTCATCAGGTAGGCGGGGCCACCCACCGCGGCGAGCTGCCCGCGCGTCTTGAGCTCCTCGGCGAGCGTGAGGTGGTCCACGCGGCGCTGGTTCATGTCCAGCGCGCGCGCGGCCTCGAAGATCTGCTGGTGCGCGGGGCTCGCGAAGTCCTCGGGGACGAGCACCTCCGCCACCGGGTCCATCAGCGTGTTGTCCGCCAGGACGGCGGCGAGGACCGCCCGCTCCGCGGCGAGGTCCTCCGTGGTGCGCCGTCCACCGTCGATTGCTGCAAAGGCTCCAGACATGGAAGGCGCGATGTTAGTCGGAGCGACCGACGCTGACGAGCGCGCCCGGATGGCACGGGGCGTGCGTGAAATGCAAAGAGGGCCGCCTGTCCGATGCGTGCGCACCGGACGAGCGGCCCTCTGAAACACGGGCTCGGAGGTGTGTTTCCCCGCCCCCTCACCGAAGTCCCTCTCCCAGGGGGAGAGGGGAGTCAGGCCTCGGCCACGACCTCGACCTTGACCTTGGCGATCACCTCGTGGTGCAGCCGGAGCTCCACCTCGTAGGAGCCGAGCGCCTTGATGGGCTCGGGCAGGTGCAGCTGGCGGCGATCCACGGGCTGGCCCTTGGCGGCGAGCGCCTCGGCGATGTCCAGCGCCGTCACGGAGCCGTACAGCTTGTCCTGCTCGCCCACCTTGCGCGCGATGCGCACCTGCACCGCGCCCACCTTCTTGGCGAGCTCCACGGCGCCGGCCTTCAGCTTGGCCTGGCGCGCCGTGATGACCGCCTTCTCGTGCTCGAGCTGCCGCACGTTCTTCTCGCTGGCGAGCACCGCCAGCTGGCGCGGAAGCAGGTAGTTGCGGCCGAAGCCGTCCTTGACCGTCACCACCTCGCCGGAGCGGCCGAGTGCGGCGATGTCCTCACGCAGGATGACCTTCATGATTGGTCCTCAATCCTTTTGGCCGGCCGGCTTCAGCCGACGAGCGCGTTGTAGGGGAGGAGCGACACGCCGCGCGCGCGCTTGATGGCCGTGGCCACCTCACGCTGGTGCTTGGCGCAGTTGCCGGAGATGCGGCGGGGGATGATCTTGCCGCGCTCGGTGACGAAGTACTTCAGGGTCGCCTGGTCCTTGAAGTCCACCGTCGCGTTGCGGTCCGCGCAGAAGCGGCAGACCTTCTTGCGGCCGAAACCACGGCCACCACGCTTCTCCTCGTCCATGCCCTGGCCGCGGTCGCCGCGGTCTCCGCCGCGGTCACCACCCCGGTCACCGCCGCGGGGGCCCATTGCCTTCTCGTTTCCGTTCATCGCAGTTCTCGCTCTTGCTCAAAGGTTCGGGTGTGCCGCGTGGGGGGCGCACTTCGCGCACCCTCCTCACCCGGCGCCAAGGGCATCAGGCCTCTTCGCCCACGCCCTCCTCGGTCTCACCGCCCGCCTCCTCGACCTCGACACGCGCGATGGGCTCGCGGCCCTCGGCGGCCATGGCGGGACGGGCCTCCTCGGCGTCACCGGCGACCTTCACGTCCTCCATCACCGGCCTGCTCTCGGGGTCCACGTCCTCGGCGAGCTTGACGGAGATGAAGCGGGTCACCTCGTCGAAGTTGCGGAGGTTGCGCTCCACCTCGGCCACCAGCTTCGAGCCGCCCAGGTAGTGCGCGTGGACGTAGATGGCGCGGGCGTTCTTCGCCACCGGGAAGGCGGTCTTCTTCTTGCCCGTCACGGTGAAGCGGAGGACCTTGCCGCCCTCCCGGCCCACGATGTCGCGGACGCGGTCCTTCAGGCGGTCGACGAGGTCGTCGGTGAGCTCCGGACGCACGAGGAACATCGTCTCGTACTCGCGGAGCCGAGCTGCGGTCTGCGTATCAGCCATTGTGTTCTCTCCCCTCGGGGTAAGAGGGCCCCACGAGCACCATGCCGTGGAGCGGGGAAACGGCCTCCCTGCCGGCTTGGGGCAAGGGATGCCGGGAGCGGGACAACCAGGTGCGCGCCGCTGCCTCCGCGCTTCTTCGCTGGAACAGAACAATCCCTTCCAACGGCCAGGTGCTGAAGATGGCCACTGGGGGGTGCTGGCTTCTAGGGGCGGAGTGCCCCCAAGTCAAGCTGCGCCTCCGGAGGGCCGCGGGCGAGCCTCTAGGCCCCCTTGCGCTTGTTGAAACGGTTCATCGCCGCACTCATCCCCTCGCGCGCCCACACCTCCGCGGCGTCCGCGCACGTGGTCAGGAGCGCCTGGAGCCCCTGCTCCTCGTCGGAGGAGAAGTTTCCCAGCACGTGGCCCACCACCCGCTCCTTCGGCTGGGCGCCCTCCGGCTTTCCCACGCCCACGCGCAGGCGGGCGAAGGTGTCCTCGCCCAGGTCCGCGAGGATGCTCCGCAGGCCGTTGTGGCCACCGGCCCCGCCGCCTGCCTTCAGCTGGATGCGGCCGAAGGGCATGTCCAGCTCGTCGTGGACGACGAGGATGTCCGCGGGGGCCACCTTGTAGAAGCGCGCGGCGCCGGCCACCGAGCGGCCGGAGAGGTTCATGTAGGTCTGCGGCTTGAGGAGGAGCACGCGCTCGCCCCCCAGGCTGCCCTGCGCCACCTCGGCGTCGAACTTCGTCTGGCCCGTCGTCGCGCGGGCGCGCGTCAGCAGCAGGTCCACCACGCGGAAGCCCACGTTGTGACGGTGCCGCTCGTATTCGCGTCCCGGGTTGCCCAGCCCACAGATGAGCTTCACGTCCGTCACCTCCGCATGCGCGGCCAGGGCACCGAAGAGGGGGCCCCCGGAAACGACACGGGGCCGACCCGGTCCCAAGTCCCGGGCCGACCCCTGGTGCTGTCTGGGCCCCGAGGGGCCCGGTCGCCGCTACTTCTTGGCGGGAGCCTTCTTCTCCGGCGCCTTGGCCGCAGGGGCCGCCGCCGCGCCCGCAGCCGGAGCCGCCGCGCCCGCAGCGGGAGCCGCTGCTGCCGCCGCGGCAGGAGCCGCCTCCACGCCCTCCGGCACGTAGATCACGGCGAGCGTGTAGTTGACGGTCGTCTTCACCGTCACGCCCTCGGGCAGCTTGAGCTCGTTGATGTGGAGCGACTCCGCGATCTTCATCGGGGTCACGTCCGCCTCGATGCGCTCCGGGATGGCCTTCGGCAGCGCGTAGACCTCGAGCTCACGGCGCATCTGGGAGAGGATGCCGCCCTCCGCCACGCCCTGCGGCCTTCCCGTCAGCACGAGCGGCACGTTCACCTTCACCGGCTCGGTCTCGCGCACGTCGATGAAGTCCGCGTGCAGCATCTCGCGGCTCACGGGGTCCTGCTGGTACTCCTTCAGCAGCACGAGGCGCTCGGGCTGACCGGCCACCTTGAGGCTGATGAGGGTGTTGAGCTTGTGCGGGGTGGCGATGGCCTTGCGCAGGGCCACCGGGTCCACCGCCACGGTGACGGGCTGCTCCAGGTGACGGCCGTACACCACCGCGGGCACCATGCCCTTGGCGCGCAGCTTGCGGGCCTGGCCCTTGCCGGCCTTGTCGCGCGCCTGACCCTCGAGAACGCTCCGATCGACTGCCATGACTCTTCCGTCCTTCCTCACGCCCAGCCAGGCACCGTGAGAAGGGTGCGGCGGCGCGTGCTCCAAGTGTGCCCCGCCCGCTGACGCTCCACTCCCGGCATCCTGCCCCAGTGGCAGGCCCCGAAGAGGTGGACGGCGTGTGAGGGGACGGCGCTTGTGCCAGCCGGATGGGCCGGCGTCAAGGGAGGTACTCACGGAAGGGCGCGGATGCAGCTTCCCCTCACCCTGCCCCTCTCCCAGGGGGAGAGGGGAGCGGCGTCAGATGAAGAGCGAGCTGAGCGAGTCCGCCGTGTGGATGCGGGCGATGGCCTCCCCGAAGAGCCGCTCCACGGAGAGCACGCGGATCTTCTTGCAGGCTGCGGCCGCCGGGGCGAGCGGCACGGTGTCGCTCACGACCAACTCGTCGAGCGGCGAGGCCTGGATGCGCTCGATGGCCGGGCCGGAGAGGATGGGGTGCACCGCGTACGCCGCAACCCTGCGCGCGCCCCGGTCCTTGAGGCCGGCCGCCGCGGCGGAGAGGGTGCCCGCGGTGTCCACCATGTCGTCCACCAGCACCGCGTCCTTGCCCTTCACGTCACCGATGAGGTTCATCACCTCGGAGGCGTTGGGTCGCGGCCGGCGCTTGTCCACGATGGCCAGTCCCGTGCTGAGCCGCTTGGAGTAGGCGCGCGCCCGCTCCACGCCGCCCGCATCCGGGGACACCACCACCATGTCGTCCGTGTTCGGGAACACCCGGCGGATGTCCTCGAGGAACACCGGCATGGCGAAGAGGTTGTCGGTCGGGATGTTGAAGAAGCCCTGGATCTGTCCGGCGTGCAGGTCCATGGACACCACGCGCGTCGCGCCCGCCACCTCCAGCAGGTCCGCCACCAGCTTCGCGGTGATGGGGGTGCGGGGGGCCACCTTCCGGTCCTGCCGCGCGTAGCCGTAGTACGGGATGATGACGTTGATGGAGGCCGCGCTGGCGCGCTTGAGCGCGTCGCACATGATGAGCAGCTCCATCAGGTGGTCGTTCGCCGGCGGGCAGGTGGACTGGATGATGAACGCGTCCAGCCCGCGGACGTTGTCCCCGATCTCGATCTGGATCTCCCCGTCCGAGAAGCGACCCACGTCCGCCTTGGAGAGTGGACGCTTGAGGTAGTCACAGATCCGCCGCGCAAGGGCGGGATTCGAGCTCCCGGCGAAGACCTTGAAGTCGCGCTGCATGGCGCGGAGTCCCTAGAACACCCTGGCGGTGAAGGGAAGTGTTATCCACCCGAACCGAAGCCCAGCGCGGCGGACGAGGTGAGGGCCGCCCCTTCGGACACCTGCTTCCTGTACTCGGTGAGGATGGTCTGCTCCATCCGCTCCCGGGTGTCCGCGTTCAGCGGATGGGCAATGTCCTTGTAGGTGCCATCCTTCCGCTTCTTGGCCGGCATGGCGACGAACAGGCCCCCGTTCCCCTGGATGACCTTCAGATCACGCACCACGAAGCAGTGGTCCAGCGTGATGGTGACGTACGCCTTCAGCTTGTCTTCATCGACCGGAAACACCCGTATGTCGGTGATATCCATCGCGCTGCCCCCCCCGGTACGCGCACGAAGCGGGCTCACCGTAGCAGGAGGTCCGCGAGGAAGGCGAGGTGATAGGCGACGATCCCCGAATAAAGCGCCACCCCCATCGCGAGGGCCAGCCGGGCCAGCCGCAGCTCCCGGTACAGGCAGAGCACGGTCACCCCGAAGTGCACGATGCCGAGCTTGAGCGCCATGAACGCCATGGGCGAGCGCTCGTAGGCGAGCCGCATGACCGGGTTGAGCTCCTCTGCGAGCCCCAGGAGGAGGAAGAGCAGGGTGAAGAGCCCGTCCAGGAGGTTCAGGACGAGCAGGGACACCGTCGTCCCGTCGGCGGTGAAGGCGTCCCAGCGCGCCGGTGCCTCGGCCCTGCTCGCTCCCATCGCGGCTCCCCGCCACGCATCCGGAGCGCGGCCTGCTTCGGGGGACCTTCAAGGGGCTTGCCACGCGCGGCCGGAGGGAGGGAGTGCGCCCGTCGCGGGGGCTGAAGAGATTTCTTACAGCCCTTCCGCCGACCCCCGGGCGTCGGCGGGACGCGAAAGGCGGCGCATGGGGCCGTTGTCCGGATAGGTTGGGCCCCGTGGCGAAGGTCTGCGGGGAGCCCCATGCGTGACGTCGTCTACGACAACCTGCCCTTCAGGCTGAGCGAGCTGCCGCACCGCTACGGGCCCAACGTGCACCTGGTGGGCAACCCCTTCAACCTGACGCAGCTCGCGGCGCTGTGCGCGAAGGGGACGGGACAGCCGCAGATCAACCACCTCGTGTCCATGCTCTACACGGACCTGGTGAAGCTGGTGCTCAACGCCGAGTTCCCGCGCAAGGCGGTCACGGTGCCCACGCGGATGATCGACTCGACGCCGCACGGCATCTACCAGGGCCAGGTCATCGACCGGGAGGTGCGCGCCGTCACCGTCAACATCGCCCGCGCGGGGACGCTGCCCTCGCTCGTGACGTACGACCTGCTCAACATGACGCTGGAGCCGGGGCTCGTGCGGCAGGACCACATCATCATGAGCCGGATGAGCGACGACGCGCACGCCGGGGTGGGCAGCGCCATCGGTGGGGCGAAGATTGGCGGGGACGTGGACGACGCCTACGTCCTCTTTCCTGACCCCATGGGCGCCACGGGCGGAAGCCTCTCCACCGCCATCCGCCTCTACAAGGACAAGGTGCCGGGCCGTCCGCGCCGCATCCTGTGCCTCAACCTCATCGTGACGCCGGAGTACCTG
>JAKEEX010000411.1 GCA_022616315.1 Myxococcaceae bacterium | reverse complement strand
TCGGGCGACAAGGCCCCGGGACTCGGCAACCGGCCCGGCCGCACTCCCCGGACGGACGTGGCGGGCCTGCCTTCCCGCGAGGGCAGCGTGGTCGGCACCATCCGAGGGGACATCGACGGGCCGCAGTTCAACTGCACCGCCACCGGCTGTGGTGACCGGGACATCCGCAACTTCCGCTTCGACCGCGACTACCGCATCGACATGATCCTGTGGCGCGACCTGCTCGGCGCGGTGACGGACGCGGTCTACGCGCGGCCGTCCATCACCTACCAGGTGGCCCCGGGCCTTGAGCTCTTCGGCGCGGCCATCTACTCGCGCACGCTGTACCCGCAGTCCGCCCCCGCGTTCGCCCTGAACCCGGATGGAAGCGTGCTGAACAACGACCCGAACCTCGGCGTGGAGCTGAACGCCGGAGCCACCTACGAGACCGAGGACGGTTTCCTCGCGAACCTGCGCTACGGCATCCTCTTCCCGCTCGGGGGCCTGCGGTCCTTCGGGCAGACGCCGGGCGTGGAGCAGGGCTCCGCACAGTCGATTCGCGCCATGCTTGGAATCCGGTTCTGAGCGTTGGGTGTTGAGGACACGGTGACGGCCGCTGTGTGGCCGTCGCCGTCGCCGTCGCCGTCAACGTCAACGTCAACGTCAACGTCAACGTCAATGCCGGGAGCAGACGGACCTCGAGCTTCTCTCTCCCCCTGGGAGAGGGACGGGATGAGGGGAGTATGAATCCCGTGCAGTACCCCGAGGAGCTCTCGTGACAGCAACGCGGTGGAAGTCGGTACTTCTCGTCGGCGGGGTCCTCCTCCTCGCCTCTTGCGGCGTGAAGGCCCCGCCGCGCCCGGTTCCGCCCCCGAGCGCGTCTCCCGCTCCCTCGGCCGCTCCGCAGACGGCCAGCACGGAGGCCGCGCCCGCGGGTCCGCGTCGGTGAACCCGCTGCGGACGGTGAAGGGGCTCCTCCACGCGGAGGACGTGCCGCTCGCTGCCGTGGCGGACGCGGTGGGCACGCCGACCTACGTCTACTCGGCGGCGGCGCTCACCGCGCAGTACCGCGCCCTCACCGAGGCGTTCGCAGGAGTGCCTCACCTCGTCTGCTACTCGGTGAAGGCGAATTCCTCGCTCGCGCTCCTCAAGCTGTTCGCGGGTCTCGGAGCGGGCTTCGACGTGGTGTCCGGTGGCGAGCTGGCGCGCGTGCGTCGGGCCGGGGGCGCACCCTCCCGGACGGCTTTTGCCGGCGTCGGCAAGACGCGCGACGAGATGGCCGAGGCGCTCGCGGCCGGGCTGCTCCTGTTCAACGTGGAGAGCGCGGAGGAGCTCGAGACGCTCGACGCCGTGGGAAGGGCCGCGGGCCGCCGCGCCCCCTTCGCCCTGCGCGTCAACCCCGACGTGGATCCACGCACGCACCCGTACATCGCCACGGGCCTCAAGACGTCCAAGTTCGGCGTGCCGTTCGACGAGGCACAGGCGCTCTACCGCCGCAGCAAGCGCATGCGGGGCGTGGAGGCGGTGGGGGTGGACTTCCACATCGGCTCGCAGCTGACCGACGTGGGCCCCATCCGTCAGGCGGTGGAGAAGGTGTCCGGCCTCTACCGCGCCCTGCGCGAGCAGGGGCTCCCCATGCGCTACCTGGACGTGGGTGGGGGACTGGGCATCACCTACGAGAAGGAGAAGCCGCCGTCCGCGGAGGCGTACGCGCGGGTGGTGCGCGCGGCCACGCGCGAGACGGGGGCGCAGCTCCTGCTCGAGCCGGGGCGCTTCCTGGTGGGGGATGCCGGCGTGCTCCTCACGCGGGTGCTGTACAGGAAGCGCACGCCGGACCGCACCTTCGTGGTGGTGGACGCCGGGATGAACGACCTGCTCCGCCCCGCGCTCTACCAGGCGCACCACGCGCTGGTGCCGGTGCGCGCACGCAAGGGGCGTCCCGCACCGGTGGACGTGGTGGGCCCGGTCTGCGAGTCCACCGACGTTCTCGCGCGGGCGCGTCCGATGGTGCTCCCGCGGCAGGGGGACCTGTTCGCGGTGATGAACGCGGGTGCGTACGGGATGAGCATGGCGTCCACGTACAACTCGCGTCCCCGTCCTGCGGAGGTGCTCGTTTCAGGGGGCAGCTACCGCGTCATCCGGGAGCGCGAGCAGGTGCGGGACTTGTGGCGCGGGGAGACCACCTGAGCGGGTCCGCTTGACGGATTGAAGGAAGGGCCGGGAGCGGGAGCGGGAGCGGGAGCGGGTGCGGCTCAACGAATCCTGAGCAGCAGCTTCCCCGTGGACACGCGCCCCTCGAGGTCGCGATGGGCCTGCGCGGCATCCACGAGCGGGTACGTTCTTCCAATCCGCACGTCCAGCTCCCTGCGCTGCACCCACGTCAGCACGTCCCCGGCGCGCTGGAGCAGCGAGGCGCGGTCCGCCACGTAGTGGAAGAGGGTCGGGCGCGTGAGGAACAGGCTGCCCTTGGCGTTGAGCACCATGGGGTCCACCGGCGGCACCGGGCCGCTCGAGCCCCCGTAGAGCACGAGCATCCCGCGCATCCGCAGGCAGTCCAGGCTCCCGCTGAACGTCGTCTTCCCCACCGAGTCGTAGACGCAGTGGACGCCCTCGCCGCCGGTGAGGCGCCGCGTCTCGGCCACGAAGTCCTGCGTCGTGTACAGGATGACCTCGTGGGCCCCCGCACCCCGCGCGAGTGCTGCCTTCTCCTCGGTCGAGACGGTGGTGAGCACGCGCGCCCCGCGGCGGACTGCCATCTGGATGAGGAGCAGGCCCACACCGCCCGCACCCGCGTGCACCAGCACCGTGTCACCGCGCTGGATGGGATAGGTGGAGTGCGAGAGGAAGTGGGCCGTCATTCCCTGGAGGAAGACCGCGGCGGCCTGCTCGGCGGACACGCCGTCCGGCAGCGGGACGCAGCGCTCCGCGGGCAGCACCACCTGCTCGGCGTAGCTGCCCTGGCCCTGCGCCCAGCCCACGCGCGCTCCCGGTGAGAACTCCTCCACCCCGGGGCCCACCGCCTCCACCACGCCCGCGCCCTCGAGCCCGGGGGTGAAGGGGAGGGGCAGGGCGTAGCGGCCCGTGCGCTGGTACACATCGATGAAGTTCACCCCCGCGGCCTCCACCCGCACGAGCACCTGGCCCGGGCCGGGCGAGGGCGTCGGGACCTCGCGCAGCGTGAGCGCCTCGGGACCGCCGGGGGATTCGACTCGGATGGCACGCATGGGAGGACTCCTGGCGACAGCCTGACGACGAAGGTCGCGCAGCTTGCCACGCCCAGGTGCAGTGGGCCCAGCGTCGCGCGCTTCGCTTCACTGGCGCGCCGCCGGCGGCCGGTCCTATAACCGATGGCGCCATGAGAACGTTCACCGGCTCGATGACGGCCCTGGCCACGCCCTTCCGCAGCGGCCAGCTCGACGAGGACGCCTACCGCGCGCTCATCCGCTTGCAGGTGGAGGGCGGCACGGACGTGCTCCTCCCGGTGGGCACCACGGGCGAGGCCGTCACCATGACGCCCGAGGAGCGGAGCCGCGCCATCCGCGTGGCCGTGGAGGAGGCGCGAGGCCGCGTTCCGGTGGTGCCCGGGGCCGGCAGCAACGACACGCGCGAGACCATCGCCGCGGTGGCCCGTGCCCGCGAGGCGGGTGCGGACGGCGCCCTCATCGTCACGCCGTACTACAACAAGCCCACGCAGGCGGGCCTGGTGGAGCACTTCCGCGCCATCGCGAAGGCGCACCCGGGCTTCCCCCTCGTCGCCTACAACGTTCCCGGACGCACGGGCGTGGACCTGTTGCCGGACACCTGCCTGCGCCTGTGCGACGTCCCCGAGGTCGTCGCCCTCAAGGAGGCCACCGGCAACATGGCCCGGACGGTGGACATCGTGGAGCGGTGCGGCGAGCGGCTGACCCTGCTCTCCGGAGACGACTTCACGGTGCTGCCGTTCATCGCGTGCGGAGGCCAGGGCGTCGTCTCGGTCTCCTCCAACGTGGCTCCACGTCTGATGGCGGACCTGGTGAAGGCGGCGCGGGCCGGGGAGCTCTCGCGCGCCCGCGAGCTGCAGGTGCGGATGAATGCGCTGCACCGGCTGCTCTTCATCGAGTCCAACCCCATCCCCGTGAAGGCCGCGCTGCACATGATGGGGCTCTTCGGTCCCGAGCTCCGGCTGCCGCTCACGCCCCTGTCCGAGCAGCACGTGGCCCCGCTGAAGGCGGAGCTGTCCCGGCTGGGGCTGCTGCCCGGGACGCGGTGATGGTGCGCACCGTCGTCACCGGCGTCACGGGCCGCATGGGCCGCGCACTGGTGCGGCTCCTGGGCGAGGCGCCGGGGATGCAGCTGGTGGGCGCCACCTCACGTCGGCCCGCGTCCGAGCGACCGCTGCTTCCACCGGACGTGGTGGTGGGCCCGGAGCTCGCGGCGGTCCTCGAGACGACGCCCGCGGACGTGGTGGTGGACTTCACGCAACATACGGCCAGCGCCGTCCACGCACGGGCCTGCGAGGCGCGGGGCGTGGCCCTCGTGTGCGGCACCACGGGCCTCTCCGACGCCGCGCGCGCCGAGGTGGTGCGTTCCGCGGCGCACGTTCCCCTCGTGCTCTCACCCAACATGTCCGTGGGGGTGAACGTGCTGCTGGGGGCGGTGGCGCTGCTCGCGCGCACGCTGGGCGAGGACTACGACGTGGAGGTGCTCGAGGCCCACCACCGCATGAAGCGGGACGCGCCGAGCGGGACCGCACTGCGGCTCGCCGACGAGGTGGCGCGTGCGCTCGGCCGCGACCGCGCGGCCTTCCGCATGGCGCGGGAGGGGGACATCGGGCCGCGGCCCGCGCGCGAGATCGGGCTCCAGACCCTCCGCGGCGGGGACGTGGTGGGAGAGCACACCGTCTTCTTCTTCGGCGACGGTGAGCGCCTCGAGCTCGCCCACCGGGCGACCAGCCGGGACATCTTCGCGGCGGGTGCGCTCCGGGCGGCGCGCTGGCTGAAGGGGCGCCCCGCGGGCCTCTATGACATGTTGGACGTGCTCGGACTGAAGGAGACACCACCGTGAGGTACTGCCGCTTCCTGCGCAACGGACAGACGCACTACGGCCGCATCGAGGGCGACGCCGTCGTTCCATTGTCGGACGCGCCGTGGACCTCTCCGCGCGAGGCCGGGCCGTCCGTGCCGCTCGCCTCGGTGGAGCTGCTCGTGCCCACCGCCGCCAGCAAGGTGGTGTGCGTGGGGCAGAACTACCGCAAGCACGCCCAGGAGATGGGAAAGCCGGTTCCGGAGGAGCCGCTCCTCTTCCTCAAGCCCTCCACGGCCCTCAACGCCCACGGCCGGCCCATCCGGCTTCCACCGGCCAGCCAGGACGTGCAGCACGAGTCGGAGCTGGGGCTGGTCATCGGCCGCACGCTCACCCGGGCGAGCGAGCAGGAGGCGGCCGAGGGAATCTTCGCGCTCACCTGCGTCAACGACGTCACCGCCCGCGACATCCAGCGGCGTGAGGTCCAGCACACCCGCGCCAAGAGCTACGACACCTTCGCCTGCGCGGGCCCCTGGATGGTGACGGGCCTGGACCCGCGC
>JAKEEX010000410.1 GCA_022616315.1 Myxococcaceae bacterium | reverse complement strand
GCTCCAGGGCCATCAGGTCCGCCACCGTCTCCACCACGCACAGGATGCGCTCGTCGCGGCGCGTGTCCCGGCACAAGCCGCACAGGTCCGCCTCCGTGAGGGAGAAGCAGCGCGCGCACAGGTGGACCTTCGTCCTCACCTCGTGGATGGCGGAGGCGAGCTCCTCGGCATCCCCGGAGGGTGCGCGCAGGATGTGGAAGGCCAGGCGCTGGGCGGTCTTCTCCCCGATGCCGGGGAGCTTCGCCAGCTGGGCGACGAGTCGGTTGAGGGGGTCGGGCGTCATCCGGGGGACTTCAGGTAATGCCGGGGATCTTCACCCCGCCAGAGACTTTGGACAGCTCGCGCTGCATGTGCTCGCGGCTGCTCGCCAGGGCAGCGTTCACCGCGGCGGTGACGAGGTCCTCCAGCATGGAGGGGTCCTGCGGGTCGATGACCGAGGGGTCGATCTTGATGCTCTTGATCTCCTGAGCGCCGGTGGCCACCACGACGACGCGGCCGTCCGCCGCCTTGTGCTCCAGCGTCTCCTCGGCGAGCTCCTTCTTCCGCGCCTCGATCTTCTCGGTGAGCTTGTTGGCCTGGCGGATGAAGTAGTTCAGGTCGATGCCCGGCATGGACGTCCTCTTTCGCGGGTGAAGAACGAAGTGGGAGCTGCATATGGGGCAGGAGCCCCGGGAAGCTCAAGCCCCGAATCAACCCGGCTCTTCCGGTCCGTCCGGCACCGGGACGGGGCGCTCACGTTCGAGCACCTGGACGTGCTCGATCTCCCCTCCGAGCAGGCGGAGGGCGGACAGGACGGCCGGGTGGTTGCGGACCTCGCCATCGGTGGAGCGCTCGTACTCGGCGCGCTCGCGGGCATCCGCCTCCGCGAGGCTGGGGCCCGAGGCCGTGGCCTGGAGGTCCGCCGGCTCGACGACGAGCACCGTGGGCTGACCGAAGTGCTCGCTCAGCGCGCGCTCGACGAGGGGCCTTCCCGTGGCGGACGAGACCGTCGAGCGGTGGAACGCCGACTCACGGGTGAAGCCCACGCCCACGCTGCCCGGGCGCACGGAGAGCAGCCGGGCGTGGGAGAGGGAGGCGCCGTGTCGCGCGCTCGCGGCCTTCACGGCCTCCACGGCGGCACGCCAGCGCGAGGCCTGGGTCGTCGCGCTCGAGGCGGCGGGACTCTGCGCGGGGACTCCTGCCGGGGCCCGAGACGCGGAAGGAGGAGCCTCGGTGGGCGCCGCGTCCGGCAGGCACTCACCCGAGGCGCAGCCACCTGCGGGGCCCTCCTCGGGGAAGAGGCGCGCGTCTCCACCTTCTCCGCTCCCACGGGGGGCACCATCCTCTGTCTCTCCGGGAGAGGGACGGGGTGAGAGGGCCGCGGGCCCTGGCTCTGCGCTCGCGCGCGACGCCTCAGCTGCGAAAGTTCGCGGGGCCGGAGCGACCTCCAGGCGCTCCGGACGGCGGGCTGACGGCGGTGCTTCCACTGGCGGACGGGAGCCCCGCCGCGAGACGGTCCACGCGCGCGAGCAGCTCGGGGATGGAGGCCGCCGGCGCGAGCTGGATGGCCTTGAGCAGCGACATCTCCAGCGCGAGCCGTGGCTGGGCCGCGCGCGAGACGTCCCAGATGGAGGCGTGCACCACGTCGAACAGGCGCGTGAGCTGCGCGGGCTCCGCCTCGCGTGCCAGGGCCTGCACCGCGCGCTGCTCGGACTCGGCGAGCTCGGTGGGGGCCTCGCCGGTGGCACGGGCCACGAAGACGTGGCGCAGCTGCAGCGCGAGCTCCTCCGCGAGCCGCTTGAGGTCCACGCCCCGCTCGTACACGTCCGCCACGCGCGCCAGCACCCGCTTCGCGTCGCGTTGCACGAGGGCCTCCGCCACGTCCTGCACCACCGTGCGGTCGATGGTGCCGAGCGCCTCGGCGACGGCCTCGTCGGTGGGGGCCTCACCACACGCGCTGAGGACCTGGTCCAGGAGCGACAGCGCATCCCGCATGCCACCCTCGGACTGGCGCACCACCTGCGAGAGGGCGGCGTCCGAGATGCGCAGGCCCTCCGCCTGCGCAATCTGCTTCAGCCGCGCGAGCATGGTCGCCGCGGGGATGCGACGGAAGTTGTGGCGCTGGCAGCGGCTGAGGATGGTGTCCGGGAGCTTGTGGGCCTCGGTGGTCGCGAAGATGAACTTCACGTGGCCGGGCGGCTCCTCCAGCGTCTTGAGCAGCGCGTTGAACGCCGCCCCCGACAGCATGTGCACCTCGTCGATGATGAAGATCTTGTTCCGGTCCCGCTGCGGCAGGTACTTCGCGCTGTCGCGGAGCTCCCGCACGTTTTCCACGCCGTTGTTGGACGCACCGTCGATCTCCTGAACGTCCACGCACGTGCCCGCGGCGATCTCCGTGCACGCCTGGCAGGTGCCACACGGCTCCGCGGTGGGACCCTGGTGGCAGTTGAGTGCCTTGGCGAGCAGACGCGCCGCCGTGGTCTTCCCCACGCCGCGCGGCCCGCAGAACAGGTACGCGTGCGCCACGCGGTCCAGCCGGATGGCGTTGGCCACCGTGCGAACCACGTGCTCCTGGCCCGTCATGTCCTGGAAGGTCTGGGGGCGCCACTTGCGCGCGAGGACGAGGTAGCTCATGGCTGTCCGCCCCTTTAACACGCATGGCCCCTCAAGCCACGCGGGCCGCAGGTGGGCAGAGGGCCCGGCGGGCCTCACGCCTTGGGGAGCGCCCAGTCGATGGGCGGGCGTCCGTGCTCCCTCAGGTAGGTGTTGATGCGCGAGAACGGCCTGCTCCCGAGAAAGCCCTGGTTCGCGGAGAGCGGGGAGGGGTGGGCGCCCACCAGGACGAAGTGGCGCGAGGAGTCCACGAGCTTCACCTTGCGCTGTGCGTACCGGCCCCAGAACACGAACACCACGGGGTCGGTCTTCGCGTTCACCGCGCGGATGGCCGCATCCGTGAAGAGCTCCCAGCCCTTGCCCTGGTGAGAGTTCGCTTGGCCCGCGCGGACGGTGAGCACCGCGTTGAGCAGGAGCACCCCCTGCTTCGCCCAGTGCGCCAGGTGCCCATGCTTGGGGACCGGAACGCCCAGGTCGTCGTGCAGCTCCTTGAAGATGTTCTGGAGCGAGGGCGGAGGCGGGACTCCGGGCTTCACCGAGAAGGCGAGCCCGTGGGCCTGGTCCTTCCCGTGGTACGGGTCCTGCCCGAGGATGAGCACGCGCACCTCGGACAGGGGCGTGAGCCGGAACGCCGAGAAGAGGTCCGCCTCCAAAGGATAGACCGTGTGCCGTGAGCGCTCGTGCACGAGGAAGTCGCTCAGGGCCTTGAAGTAGGGCTTGCGCCGCTCGGCCGCGAGCGCCTCCTCCCAGTCATGGGGGAGCGGACGGCTCAGCGGCGATTGGGCCGGGAGGCCCGCTTCCTGGGGCGAGAGCTGGTCCATGGTCTCCCCTGTGGTTGCGCAGCCGCCCGCTGGAAGGCAAGGGGCCAGGGCGGGGGAGCGCGGGACGTCAGCATGCTCCGGCCACGGGGAGCCAGCCTCCTTGCTTGGGCTTGCAGGCCGTGCGGCGCCACCCGACGATGCGCGGCTGAGTGTGGACGCTGCGTGAGAGGGGCTGGCTGTGGACGCTGGGGCTGCTCGCGCTCCTGCCCTCGGCGTGGGCGGTGGCGACGCTCGGGCGGCTGCACCCGGACGAGGTGTACCAGGTGCTCGAGCCGGCCTGGTACCGCGTGCACGGCTACGGCGTCCTCGCGTGGGAGTGGCGAGAGGGGCTTCGAAGCTGGGCCGTGCCGCTCGTGTACGCGGGGCTCCTGCACGTGTGCCGGGTGCTCGGCGTGGAGCATCCGGTGGCCGCGCGCGCCGTGCTCGGTGTGCCGCTGGTGCTGCTGCAGGCCACGCTCCTCCTGTCGGTCTTCTCGATGGCGCGGCGCCGGGTGGGGACGGAGGCGGGGGCCGTGGCGGCGGTCCTCGTGGGCCTGTCAGGCCCCGTGCTGCTGTTCGCCGGGCGGACGCTGAGCGAGACGCACGCGACGGCGTTCCTGGTGCTCGCGGTGGGGTTGCTGGAGGGTGCGGCCGTCCCTCTCCCAGGGGGACAGGGGCGGGACCGTTCGCGGGTGCGCTGGTGGGGCGTTGCTGCGGGTGCAGCGCTCGGCCTGTCCGTGGTGGCCCGCTACGGCTCCGCGGTGCCGGTGCTCGCGGCGCTCGCGTGGCTCGCTGCCTCGCGGCGGTGGGCGCTGCTCGCGTGGACGTGCGTGGGCGGGGCCGCGGTGGCGGTGGGGCTCGGCGCGCTGGACGCCGCCACCTGGGGACGCCCGTTCCACTCCCTCCTCGCGTACGTGGACTTCAACCTGCTCTCGGGGCTCGCGGCGACGAAGTTCGGCTCGGCCCCGCCGTGGTTCTACCTCCCGCTCCTCCTGCGAGCGCTGCCGGTCTGGGCGCTGGTCGGCTTCTTCCTCGCGGCGCGGCGGCGCGCGTGGGTGGTGCCGGTCGCCGTGGTGATGGCTGCGGCAGACCTGACCGCGCTGATGCTGACAGCGCACAAGGAGGAGCGGTTCCTGTATCCGGCGTGCGTGCTGCTCGCGGTGGCTGCAGCGCCAGCCGTTGCCGGTGCCCTCACGTCGCTCCGGACGCGCCGCGCGAGGACGTTGGCAGTGACAGGAGTGCTGGCGGTGGGGCTCGTCCCGCTCGCCTTCGCGCCGGACGTCCGGGGAGACCAGTTCCGCGCCCTCGTCCTGGCCTCGCGTCCACCGGCCACCGGCCTCCTCATCGTCAACGAGGGGCTCTGGGGGGCGGGCGGCTACTTCTACCTGGGGCGCAGGCTCCCGTGGCTCACGTGTGACTGGCCGCAGGACGCGGCGTTCCGGCACGCGGTGGGCGACCCGCGCTTCAACCGCGCCATCACCTTCGAGGGACGAGCGCTCGCGGAGCTCCAGGCCGCGGGCTTCCGGGTGGTGGGGCAGGTGGGGCGCGAGACGCTCCTCGAGCGCCCCGCAAAGACGAAGGGCCCCCGGGGAGATTGACGCCCCGAAGGCCCTTCAGAAACGCTTCAACGGACGGCCAGGACACACGCGGAGGTGCGCTACCGTTGCTTCCTTCCGGACCTGGCGGGGTTCACGTCCCCGCGTTGTCCTGACCATAAGCTCGTGAAACAGAGTACAGCGGAGAGGGTGGGATTCGAACCCACGATACCCGTTAAGATATGCACGCGTTCCAGGCGTGTGCCTTCAACCGCTCGGCCACCTCTCCAACAGCCAGACTGCGGAGAGCGTAGGATTCGAACCTACGATACCGTTCCCGGTATGCCTGATTTCGAGTCAGGTGCCTTCGACCACTCGGCCAGCTCTCCAGTATTCAGTTGTCACTTCCGCCCGCGGAGGGTGGCGAAGAACGCCTTGAGCAGCTGGGCGCACTCGTCAGCCAGCACCCCCGACGTCACGTCCACGCGGTGGTTGAACCGCGGGTCCTGCACCAGGTTGTACAGCGAGCCGACCGCTCCCGCCTTCGGATCCACCGTCCCGTACACCAGCCGCGTCACCCGCCCCTGCACCATCGCGCCGGCGCACATGGCGCACGGCTCCAGCGTCACGTAGAGCGTCACACCGGAGAGCCGCCAGGCACCCACCGACTTCGCGGCGGCGTTCAGCGCCAGAAGCTCGGCGTGGGCCAGCGGGTCCGCGTCCAGCTCGCGCCGGTTGTAGCCGGTCCCGACCACCCGTCCACCGTGCACCGCCACCGCGCCCACCGGGACCTCGCCCAGTCCGGCCGCATGACGCGCGAGCGCCAGCGCCTGGGACATGTACCGCTCGTCGTCCGTCACGGGCGAGCCGGCGAGGCTGAGAGGAGAAGAGCTGCGCTCCCTGGAGGATTCGAACCTCCGGCCTTCGGATTCGTAGTCCGACGCTCTATCCAGCTGAGCTAAGGGAGCGTATGTGTCCTTGGGTACCACTCTTCAGCGTCTTCCCCAACCGCAATCGTTGGCGGAGAGAGAGGGATTCGAACCCTCGATACCCTTTCGAGTATGCAGGTTTAGCAAACCTGTGCCTTCAGCCTCTCGGCCATCTCTCCAGCTGCCAAAACCTGTCAAAGAGCTGCCTTACCGCTACGGAGGAGGTAGGATTCGAACCTACGGAGAGCTTGCACCCTCTGCGGTTTTCAAGACCGCTGCCTTCAGCCGCTCGGCCACTCCTCCCGGTGCTGCGCGTGACGAGAGCGACCCCCTCGGGACAGACGGGGGGCGCCCTCATACCCCATCCGTTCCCGATTGCAACAACTCTTGAGGGGGACTTCCTCCCCGTTTCTCAGAGGGGACGGAGCTCCTTCAGCCCGCCCATGTACGGCACCAGCGCGTCCGGAAGGACCACCACGCCGTCCTCGCGCTGGTAGTTCTCCAGGATGGCCACCAGCGTGCGGCCCACCGCCAGGCCGCTGCCGTTGAGGGTGTGGACCAGCTGGGGCCTGGCCTCCGGCTTGGCACGGAAGCGGATGCGCGCACGGCGCGCCTGGTAGTCCCCGAAGGTGGAGCAGGAGGAGATCTCCCGGTACGTCCCCTGGGCGGGCAGCCAGACCTCGATGTCGTACGTCTTGGCCGCGGAGAAGCCCATGTCCCCGGTGCACAGGAGCACCACGCGGTGGTGCAGCCCGAGCCGCCGCAGCACCTCGCACGCGTCGTCCGTGAGCGCCTCGAGCTCCTGCTGGCTCGTCTCCGGCGTGGCGAACTTCACGAGCTCCACCTTGTGGAACTGGTGCTGGCGGATGAGGCCGCGTGTGTCCTTGCCGGCGGCGCCCGCCTCCGCGCGGAAGCAGGGGCTGTAGGCGCAGTAGCGGAGCGGGAGGGCCGCGCCGTCGAGGATCTCGTCCGCGTGGTAGTTGGTGACCGGTACCTCCGCGGGGGGGATGAGGAAGTACTCGTGCGGTCCCGCCGTCTTGAAGGCGTCCTCCTCGAACTTGGGCAGCTGCCCGGTGCCGGTCATGGCCTGGCGGTTGACGAGGTAGGGCGGGAGCATCTCGACGTAACGCCGCGAGGTGTGCACGTCGAGCATGAAGCTCGCGAGCGCCCGCTCCAGGCGCGCCAGCGCTCCCTTGTAGAAGACGAAGCGGCTGCCGGCCACCTTCGTCGCGCGCTCGAAGTCGAGCATCCCGAGCCGCTCACCGAGCTCGTAGTGGTGCCGGGGCGTGAACGGGAGCTGGGGCTTCTCGCCCCAGGTGCGCACCACCTGGTTGTCCTCGGCGGAGGTGCCCACGGGGACGCTCTCGTCGGGCACGTTGGGGATGCCGAGCAGCAGCGTCTCCAGCTCCTCCTCCACCTGCTTGAGGCGGGCCTCCTTGTCCTTCACCTCCTGCGACAGGGTGCGCAGGTCCGCGCGCAGTCCCTCGAGCGCGGCCTTGTCCTCCTTCGCGCGGCGCTGCATCTCCTGGTTGGCGGCGCTGCGCTTCTGGTTCAGCGCCTCCAGGGCCACGTACAGCTCGCGGCGCTCGTGGAAGAGCTGCTGGAAGGGACCGAGGTCCAGGTTCCCGCCCCGCGAGCGCAAGCGCTGCACGACGGTGTCGAAGTTCTGCGCGACGGCCTTGAGGTCGAGCATGGCCTACTCATTCTGCAATGCGTAGATCTCGTCCTCCACGTCTTTCTTGTCCGGCGCGTCCGGGCGCTTCTGAAGGTAGACACGGAAGGCGCTCAGGGCCTCCTGCCTGCGGCCGGCGCTCTTGAGCGCATAGCCGAGCGCGACGCGGGCCTGGGCGTTGTCGGGCTCCGCCGCCACCGCGCGCTCGAGCCAGGGGAGGGCCGCCTTCACCTGCTCGAGCTCCACGTACGCGCGCCCCACCTTTCCATAGAGGCTCCGGGCGGTGGGGTCCGCCTTGAGGGCCGCCTGGTAGCGCGCCACGGCCTGCTTCCACTGCCCGGCGTCCAGGTGCGCGTCGCCCAGGAGCGCGAGGAGGTGGGACCGCTCGGGGGCCGCCTTCAGCGCCGCCTCCAGGTAGCGCAGGGCCTCCTGGTGGCGGTGGCCGTCCAGCGCCATCTGGCCGAGCGCCTCGAGCGCGTCCGCGTACGCCGGCTCCTGCTGCACCGCGGCCTTCCACACCTTGACGGCCTCGCTGGCCTTCTGCGCGTCGCGCAGCACCTTGCCGAGGATGAACTTGTAGTCCGCGCGC
>JAKEEX010000409.1 GCA_022616315.1 Myxococcaceae bacterium | reverse complement strand
GGTGCACTTCCGGTTGACGCAGGACGAAGATGGCTACCCTCCAGTGGCCGTTGAGTCAGTCTGGGCTCAACCTGGTGCGAACGTGCGAGAGTTCGTGATCGACAACGTTCCCTTCTTTACCCGGGAGGCGACGCTCGGCGACACCGTCTCGATCAGGGAGGAGGAGGGCCATCGCTGGTTCGAGGCGGTGCTGCACCCGTCACGTAACTCGCTGGTCAGGATCGTGTTCTTCGACCGCACATGCGTTGACCGCGTTAGCGCTCATCTCACTGGCCTTGGATGCTCAACCGAATACCTGAGGGAACACAACCTACTTGCTGTAAGCATCCCAGAATCGGTGAGGCTCCGTGATGTTCAGGACTATCTGCAAAGCGAAGCCGCTCAAGGGACGCTCGATTACGAAGAGCCAATTCTCAGACAGTGAGCACAACATTTGGCTTCCGCCCTCCCACTTCTCCCCGAGGGCTCATGGCATCGCTCACTCGCCTTGAGCTGAATAGCCGGCATGGTGGAACCAGCCCTTCGCGTCCGAAGGGGTAATGGCCTCTCGGGCGAGCCAGACGTCGTGCGTAGCGGTCATGCGAGTTTGTGAATCCGGAAGCGCAGGGGGCGGGCCTGTTGATCGCCGGGCAGGGTGAGACGGCGCTCATGGAGGGTGGCAAGGAAGCGGGAGAAGGCCGCCAGCTCGCGGGGGGTGCCCGCGGGGCGGAGCGTGACGGTGATGGCGTCCTCCGCGACGTGGACGCGGCCCGGCGCCGCGAAGAGGTTGGCCAGCGCCTTCTTGGCCTCGGCTGCGCGGGGCAGGTGCGGCGCCAGCGTGGAGGCGAGCTCGCTCTCGGCGTTCGCGCAGGCGATGCGCACGGTGTCCAGCAGCAGCTTGTAGTCGAGCGTGTGGTGCACCAGCTTGCCGGCCAGGGGCGTGTCCTCGAGGCGCGCACGCGCTGGAGTGGAGGGGCGCAGTGCCTCCAGGCGCCGCTGCTCGGCGAGGGCCAACTGCAGCTCGTCCTCCAGCTTCGCATGGGGTGCGTCGCGCGCCTGCAGACGCGCCAGCTCGCTCCTCACCTGGCCCTCGCGGGCGCGCCAGATGCGCAGGACCGCGTCCAGCCTCCTTCGTGCCGGGTTGGGAATGACGGTGTCCGGCGGGTAGTGCACCACGGTGCGGCCATCCAGCTGGTTGAGGCCCCACCTCTCGGTGCCGTGCTTGAAGCCGTTCTCCTGACTCCACCTTCCACGCATGACTTCAATCAGGCGCGGGGCGGGACGCTGCGAGTTGGCGAGCAGGTTCATCTGCCTGCCGTCAGAAGTGCGCACGCAGATGCGACGGACGCGGCCGCGGCCCGCGCCGAGGTTCTTGCGCGTCTCGCACCAGCGCAGCTTCTCTTCGCCGAGGACGAGCTCCTCGGTGAACTCGGCCTCGGACAGCACGGTGTACGGGCGCCTCTCATAGGTGACGAATTCGAAGCCAGTATCGCGCAAGGAGGCCATCTGCTCCGGGAAGGCGCCTGCCCTGTCGAAGGCGACGAGGATGGTGTCCTCGGGCAGCGCGAGCCTGAGCGTGGTGCAGAGCGGCGAGAGGAAGTCGGTGAGGCTGCCGTGGTGGGGCGCGGTGAGGCGGCCCACCGGCCGTCCGTCCTCGTCGTGGACGTAGTAGTCGGAGGCGCCGGGCCTCACGCGCTTGTCCTGCATGCGCCAGCCCTTTCGCACGACGTGCTTCCCCGTGTACGGCCTCATGTGGTTGTCGACGTAGAAGACGGGCCCCTCGGTGGCCGCCTCGGCGCGCGCCACCTGGAGGTAGGTGCGCGCCATGGAAAGGTGCAGCGCCGCACCGCCGCCCTCCCTTCAACGCTCTCCAGAAGTGACCCGCCTCTGCTCTCCACAAGTGGACCGGGCGTGGAACTCGAAGGCTGGAGCGAATTCACGAGGATGCGCGGCGGGGTG
>JAKEEX010000408.1 GCA_022616315.1 Myxococcaceae bacterium | reverse complement strand
TGCTGCGCGGGGTCGTCCTGGCGGCTGTGGTACTTGCTCTTGCCGCGCTGGGCGTCGATCTCGCGCCACGACTTCGAGCGCTTGCCGGAGAAGCCGCCGCCGTCGTCCCTGTCTCGTGCCATGGCCTTCAGGCCCCCGTCGTGAACGCGCTCCAGAGGGCCCCAAGGCCCCGCATCACGAGCGTCCGCACCCGCGGCAGCTCCGCCGCGGACAGGGGCGCCTCCTCGTCCTGCTCCGCCTCGAAGAGCGCCTCCTCCGCGTACACCACCAGCGCGGGAGGAAGGGCGGTGCCATCGGGCGGCTCGGCCGTGAGGGCGCGGGAGTCCACCCGCGCGAGGCCCTTGCCAGGACGGCCCAGCTCCAGGAACGCGTGCAGCTCGAAGAGGAGGAACCGGGCTACCCCATAGCCTTCGTCGCTGAGGCCCGCCTCGTCAAGCGCCTCGAGGAGGCCATCCTGCCGATTCTCGAACGCGTGGAGCAGGCGGGTGCGCGAGCGCTCGTCGTCCTCGAGGTGGCGCCACGCCTGCTCCACGAAGGCCTCGCCCGGTCCCTCGGGTCCGAAGGGACTGGGGGGTGGGGTCTTCTCCGGCTTGTGGCGGGGCTCGCGGGGCGGGGGTGCCTCGAGCGTCAGGGGGCCGCCCTCGGCCAGTACGTCCCACAGCCCGAAGAGGTTGCCGTAGAGGCGCCTCGCAATTTCAGGCGAAGGGAAGTGCGGCTCACCGTCGAAGAGGGTGGGGATGGCCTCGCGGGCCTCGTGTCCCTCCTTGAGCGCGGCGCGGAACGCCACCACCACGCCGTCGGTGTCGTAGCGGCTGCCGGCGAGCGCCAGGAGGTCGTCGAGGAGGGCGCTCCCCTCGAACTGCCGCGTCAGCTCTTCCCCGCTTCCCTTGCTCCGGCCCATGGGCAAAACACCTCCTTCGAAGGGAGGGCTTCGGTAGCGCGAAGTGGGCCCGGGGGACAAGCCCCCCGCCGGGCTGCTCGGCATCCGACGCCGGAACCTCCGCCACCCTCTCCCGGGCAGTGCCCCAGGGC
>JAKEEX010000407.1 GCA_022616315.1 Myxococcaceae bacterium | reverse complement strand
GCGCGCATCACTGCGGCACAGGACCCCCGTGAGGCGCGCCTCCACGCCGCCTGCGCGCGCATCGAGGCCGAGCTCCGCGTCGCATCCGCAGGTGTGCGCCAGCAGCTCGGCGCGAGCGAGCAGACGGTGCGGGTTCTCAGGGACACGTGCCTCGGGCTGCTCGAGCGCGAGCAGCTGCTTCGCACGGAGTGTTCGCCCGAGAGCCTCGCGATCCTCGACAAGGAACGCGCCGAGCTCGAGCGCCGGATCTCCGCCGCCTCCGACGCGCGCGTGCGCGCCTCGCTCGAGCAGGCGGCGGCTGCCATCGGGGAGCAGAGACGCCAGAGGGAACTGCTCAGGCAAGGCGCCGAGAGGCTCGACGCCGAGCTGACCCGGCTCATCTGGACGCTGGACGGAATGGGGACGCAGCTGGTGCGGCTGCGGACGGCGGGACTGGAAGCCGTGCGTGGACCGGACGCCGGGGTGAGTCAGTCCATGCATCAACTCCAGGACGAGATCTCAGCCCTCACGGAGGCCTTCGAGCACGTGGCGCGCATCGAAGCAGAGGAGGCGCCGGGCGCGGCGCCGCGTCACTCCGAAGCCCTGCTCGGACCGCGGCGCGAGAGGTCCTGAGCGTTGTCCCAGGATGGAGCGGATGATAGCTCTGGGTGCCCTCTCTTCACCTGGAGTCGCCCCCCATGATCCGAGGCATTCACGGTCTCTTCTATTCGTCCGACCCCGACGCGACGCGGGCCTTCTTCAGGGAGACGGTGAAGCTGCCCGGGAGCGACGTCGGCGAGGGATGGTGGATCTTCGACTTCGCGGAGGGCGACCTGGGCGTGCACCCCGTCGAGAAGCCGGGCGACGCCGGTACGCACGACATCTCGTTCTACTGCGACGACATCCACGGGACGGTCGCGGAGCTGAAGTCACGCGGCGTCGAGTTCACGAAGGACGTCGAGGACCACGGGTATGGGCTCGTGACGTACTTCAGCGCGCCCGGCGGAATCACCGTCCAGCTCTACGAGCCGCGGTACGTGAAGGGCACCATGCGGTAGGCCCTGCGCGCGTCTCGCGGACTAGGCCGGCTCCAGCACGTCCACCAGCACGAAGTCCATGCTCCTGTAGCCGCGGGTGCGGGCGCAGACCTCGTAGCCCTCCGCGCTGCCGTCGTCGTTGGTGTTGCCCTCGACGGTCCGCACCACCTCGTCCTCCGCGGCAACGACGATGCCCGCGTGGTTCCAGTCCAGCACCGTGCGACGACGGAGGAAGAGGCTGCCCGGCGTGACACGGGCACGTCCCGCAGCAGAGCTGGGCTGGCGCAGGAAGCGCTGCCTCAGCTGGGCGTTGGCTGCGAGGAGGTCGCACGAGTACGTGCGCTCGAACGGCATGGGCCTCCTCAGCGACACCGCGGCCTGCTGCAGGCAGAGGGTCGCGAACCCCACGCACCACGCCCACGGCGCCCCCTCGTTTCCATCCATGTAGAGCCGCACCCACGGTCCGAGGTTCTGTCCTCCGACCTCCCGTGGCCTCTGGGCCAGGTGCTGCAGCGCGTAGGCCACCACCATCTCCCCGAGCGAGCGTCCAGCGGGCTCGATGGGTGCCAGCGCCGCACGCAAGGGCGCGACGAGCCTGTCGAAGCAGGCGGGGTCCACGACTCCCGTCCTCGTCAGCCGATGACGCGCCTGGAACTCCCTCACGCTCCACTGCGTGGCGGGCCCGAAGTCCCCATCCACCGCCACGTGGAGCCCGTGGAGGCACAGCCACTCCTGGATGCGCTTGACGCCCCAACCTTCGGCGCCCCGGCGCACCTCGCCTTCGAGCTCGAGCTCCCTCATGGCATGTCCCCTCCGTGAGGCCCCCATGCTGTCCGATGACCGTCAGCCACATCAACCCGGTGAACGGGTACCGCGCACGCAGGTGCCGTCCTATCCATGGGTGCTCTGACGGGTCTCCGGTGAGCACCCCCGGAGGCGTCCGTCGGCCAGCAAGGGGGGACGCCATGCGCCGCTGGAGACTCCGGACGGTCTTGATAGTCCCATGGCTCGCGGCCGGCTGCGGGCAGGGAGCCGGCGACCCCGACGCTGGACACACGGTAGGCACCCAGACGTACAGGGTCGGTGGCACCGTGTCGGGCTATGACGGAGACGGCCTCACGCTGAGTCTCAACGGGGGGGATCCGCTCGGGGTGGCGAGCAATGGGTCGTTCACCTTCCCGAACGCGCTCGTCGCGGGCAGCACCTACACGGTCAGCGTCGTCACGCAGCCCAGCAGCTCCGGCAAGACGTGCCTGCTGACCAACGCCACCGGAATGGTGGGGACCTCCGACGTCATCGACGTGCACGTGTTCTGTACGGTGCTCACTCCGGGTCGCTTCGTCGTCCGAGGCACCGTGATGAACCTCGAGGGCTCCGGGCTGAAGCTCGAGAACAACGGCAACGATGAGGTGGCGGTGCCGCGTGATGCCACCTCCTTCGCCTTCTCCGGCTCGCTGGACGAAGGTGCGCCGTACGACGTCACCGTCCTGCAGCAGCCGGCGGGGGCCACCTGCAAGGTCGTCCGGGGTGTGGGAACCGTGCGCTCGGCGGACGTGAGCGACGTGTCCGTGGAGTGTCTGCCCAACGCCATCGTGCTGCGCGTGGGCAATGGCCAGCTGCCGCCTGCCCCGGGGACCTCCGCACCCATCTCCCTGCAGGAGTTCGCGCACGAATCGCCCGTGGCCCTGCGTACGACGGTGCCGCAGACGTCGTTCTCCATCAGCTACAGCTCCACCGACGAGGGCGCGCTGTCCCGGTCCACCGACAAGCGCCTCCTCTCCTTCGGTGCCTACAAGAGGTCACCGGGCACCGAGGCCGTGGCCAGCTCGGCCGTCGGCGCCGCGCGCGTCGCCGTCACGGTGGATGTGAACGGCGCCATGCAAATTGCCGCCGAGATTCCCGAGGAGACGGCGTTCACGGAAGGCCAGGTGCGGAGCGCCGTCACGGAGGACGGCACGGCGTTCTGGATGTCGGGTGACGGCGCCCGCCCGGCGACGCTGCTCGTGCCGCGCACGCCCAACGGAGGCGTGTGGTACGTCACGACCGACACCGACGGCACGCCCATGCGCGTCTCCGGCGTCCCCAACGCCGTGCGCTGGCTGGGCATCTTCGGCGGCCAGCTGTACGTGAGCGCCGCACCCAGGCCCGAGGCGGGTAGGCCTCCACCCGCCGAGCCTCCACCCGTCGATCCTCCGCCCGTCGAACCTCCGCCCGAGGAGCCTTCGGGGGAGGACTACATCGGCGTGAACAGGGTGGGCACCGGCCTCCAGGCAACGGCGGGAGCGCGCGTCACCCGCGTCGCCGGCACCGATGGGTCATCGTCGGGGGTGATTGCCGACGAGCCCCACGGCTTCGCGTTCGTCAACGCGGATGCGACCCCGGCGCTGGAAGTGCTGTACATCGCGAACGACACGGTCGCCACGGCCAACAGCGTCCACGTGCAGAAGTACGTCTTCAACCAGGCGAACGGCAGGTGGGAGCACAGGGCGAGCTTCCTGCCGAGGTTCCCGGCCACCCTCCCTCCGGTCTCCGCGCTCGGCGTTGCGGCACGGCGCCTGGATGATGGCACCATCCTCGTCTACGCGACGACGTCCGCCAATCAGCTCGTGAGCTTCCGTGACGATGGGACGGACTCGCCCGTGGTGACTTTGATGGCCACCGCTCCCGCCAACTACCGCTTCAGCGGCGTCGCCCTGGCTCCCGTGACGGAGTAGTCCCCGAGGAGACTGCATGGACATCGGAATCATCGGTGCGGGATTGGTTGGTGGCACGTGCGCGCGGCTGCTCGTCCGCGCGGGCCACCGCGTCATGGTGGCCAACTCGCGTGGACCCCAGACGCTCGCCGGGCTCATCGACGAGATGGGCTTCGACGCGGTGGACAACGACGGACTCGCGGACGGTGGGCGCCGCCAGCAGCCGGGTGCTTGAGTCCGGGGGGCGTGCGGGTGGCGGGCACCTGGCACTGAGACGGGCGTCGCGGGGCGTCTCGACGCCGGCTCTCCCGACATCGCGCACCCGATGATCGGACCGCCATGGGACGCACGCATCTCCTCATCTGGCTGGCGGTGGCCGCAGATGGGCTGGCGGCGCTCGTGGGCGGTCTGCTCTCCGAGCGTTGGCTCGCGCGCCACCTGGGAGACCTCGTGGCGTTCGCGGCGGGCGCCCTGCTGGGGGCGGTCTTCCTGGAGCTGCTCCCCGAGGCGGTGACGGCCACTGGCCCGGTGGCCTTCCGGTGGGCGCTGGCGGCGCTCGTGGGGATGGCGCTGTTGGAGTGGCGCCTGGGCCATGACCGGCACCGGGCACTTCCGGGGACGACGCGGGCGTTGCCCACAGCGCTTCTCGGAGCCGACGCGCTCCACAACATCGGAGATGGCGCGGCCGTGGCGGCAGCGTTCCTCGTGTCCACGAATGCGGGCGTGGCCACCGCGCTCGCGGTCATCGTCCATGAGCTGCCCGAGGAGGTGGGTGCCTACGGGCTGCTGCGCGCTGCGGGCTGGTCGCGGAGACGTGCGCTGCTCGCGCTCGTGGTCGTGCAGCTCACCGCGGTGGTCGGGGCAGGGTCCGTGCTCGTCGGCTCGCGGCTGGTTCAGAACCTCGAGGGAGTCGTCCTCGCTCTCGCCGCGGGAACCTTCCTCCACATTGCCACGGCGGACCTCATGCCGGAGCTGGAGTCGGCAGGCGGTCACCGCGGACGGCGGGTGGTTGGCTTCCTCGCCGGAGTCGCCCTCCTCGCGCTCGCGTCCGCGCTGGAGGCGCGGCTGGCCCCCGGCAGGTGAGAGCCGGCCGGGACGGGCGAGACGCTCGGGCGAGCGCATCTGGGCCCTTCCCATCTGTGCGCTCTGGGGCTGAGGGCCGCCGTCAGGGCACCTGCCCGCTGCACGGGCAGGCGTGTGCCACCGCCGCCGGAAGGTCGACCTCCTCGCACCGCGGGGCTACCCTGGCGGGCCCCGTATGCGTCGGAACCTGCTCCCCGCCCTCCCGCTCGTGGCGCTCGCGCTCGCGGGCTGCTTCCGCTCCCAGCGTCCCCCTCCGCCCACGCTCGCGTCCGTCGCGGCGCAGCTGCTCGAGTCCGTGGAGGCCGAGGGTGGGGTGGCCAGCGCGTACGTGGTGGACGCCGCCACCGGCGCGCCGCTCCTCGTGCACCGCGCGCACGCGCGCCTCCTGCCCGCCTCCACGATGAAGGTACTCTCCACCGCTGCGGCGCTCTCCGCGCTGGGCGTGGACTACCGCTTCCGGACGCCCGTCACGCTCGAGGGCACCCAGAAGGGCGGCCTCTTCGAGGGTGAGGTGGTGGCCACCGCCTCGGGAGACCCGTCCCTCGGCTCCTGGCGCTTCCCCGAGACGCTCACCTCCTGCGAGCAGGTGGCCGAGGCCATGTGGACGCGCGGCATCCGCGAGTGGCGCGGCTCGGTGCGCGTGCGCGGCGCGGATGGGTGGCTGGAGGGTCCACTGGGCCCGGGCTGGGAGTGGGACGACGCGGCCTACGCCTACAGCGCGCCCCCCGGCACCTTCGTCTTCCGCGAGAACGTGGTGGACCTCTCGCTCGCGCGCGCCGAGGGAGCGGCGTGCGGGGCCGTGCCGGAGGTGAGCGTCACCCCGACCCTGGCCACCTTCAACGCGGTGGTGCACCTGGACACCGCTGCCGAGCGGCCGGGGCTCAGCTGCGTGCGCGACCGTGGCGGCGCGGGCGTGCAGTGTGTGTGGCGCTCGTCCGCCGAGGAGTGTCCGCGCGCCGCGTCCGTCCGCCTCGCCGTGGACGAGCCGCAGGCCCTCTTCGCCGCGTGCGTGGAGGACGCGCTCGAGCGTCGCGGCGTCGCGCGCCTCCTGGGGCCCATCAACGTGGAGTCCCCCGCAGCCCCCAAGGTGCTCGCGCCGCCCGTGAGCGAGCCTCTCCTCGAGCTCGTCAGCCCGCCGCTCTCCGAGCTCGTGAAGGCGACCAACAAGGAGTCACTCAACCTCTACGCCGAGCGGCTCGGGATGCGCTTCGCCCTCGAGCGCACGGGCGCCGAGGGCTTCTCCGCCCTGCGCACCGCACTCGTGGAGGAGCTCGCGCGGCGCGGCCTCACGCCCCGCGACGTGCGCCCGGTGGATGGCAGTGGCCTCTCCCGCCACAACCTCGCCACGGCACGCGGGCTGGTGGAGGTGCTGCGCACCAGTCTCGCGGAGCCGTACTCGGACGCGCTGCTGGACAGCCTCCCCGTGGCGGGCCTGGACGGGACGCTCAAGAGCCGCCCCGTGCCTCCGGGCACCGAGGGGCGCCTGCGCGCCAAGACGGGAACGTTGAGCGGCCAGAAGGCCTTCGTCGGCGTGGCCGAGCGCCCCGGCGACGCCGAGCACCCGCGTGTCGTCTTCGCGCTCATGCTCGGCAACCTCGACGAGCAGCCCTCCGTCACCCCCACCGCAGCGTTCGACCGCTTCGCCGAGGCGCTCCTCACGCTCCCCCTGCGTTAGCACCTCCTCAACACCCCTCAACACACCCTCCTCAACACCCCCTCTCCCCCTGGGAGAGGGAAAGGGTGAGGGGAATGTCGGCCCCGTCCTCCCACCCGTGTCCGCCACACTCCGCACCCCTACACTCCCGGGTCGGAGGAATCCCCGTGTCCCTGATCACCCCACGCCCGCTGGCCATGGCACTGCTCGCAATCACCGCGTGCAACCCCGCCACCGTCGGCGGCGTGGACGCGGGGACCCTGGACACCTTCGGGAACGCCTTCCTCGCCGCGCACAACCGCGTCCGCTCGGACGCACGGCCCACCCCCACTCCCGCGCTCTCTGCTCTGACGTGGTCCCCCACGCTCGCGAGCCATGCCCGGCAGTGGGCGGAGCGGTGCACCTTCACCCACAGCACCGGGGACCTGGGCGAGAACCTCTTCGCCGCCTCCGGTGGCACCTGGGAGCCGGAGGACGTGGTGCAGGTGTGGGCAGGCGAGTCGGCGCGTTACGACCTCGCGTCCAACGGCTGCTCGGACCCGGAGGGGTGCGGGCACTACACACAGCTCGTCTGGAGGGCCACGACGGAGGTGGGCTGCGGCCACGCCACGTGTGACACGCCCTCACCCGTGGGAAGCCCCTGGCGCTTCTGGGTGTGCAACTACGCCTCCGCGGGGAACGTCGTCGGGCAGCGACCGTACTGAGTGCGGTAGACCGTTTCCACGGTCCAGCCGTTCCAGGGCACGGGAGGCTTCTCGATGCACACGTTCCTTGCTGTCGCCACCACCACGCTGCTCGCAGCGACGTCCCTCGAGCCCGGCTCGCGCATCGACGCGGTGACCGTCTACCACTCCTCCGCGCGGGTCACCCGCGTGGCCAGGCTCGAGCTCCCCGCGGGCGACGTGCAGGTCCTCCTCAAGGACCTGACCGAGCAGCTCATGGATGACTCGCTGAGCCTGGAAGGCGAGGGCAGCGCACGCGTGAAGGTGTTCGGCGCCGCGGTCGAGCGCGTTCCCCTCGAGGACGCGGCGGACCCTGCGGCGCGCACGCTCGAGGAGCGCATCCTCACGCTCGAGCGGCAGGACCGGGCGCTCGAGGGGCAGCTCCAGTCCGCGGCCGCCCGTCGCGCCTTCGTGGACTCGCTCAAGGCCGTCTTCTCCCAGGAGCGGACCCAGAACCTGCCGGTGCGCCCCGCGGACCCGAAGGAGTGGACCTCCATGGCGGACTTCGTGGGCCGCGAGTACGCGCTCGTCCAGGAGCAGGTGAGCCGGACGACGGCGTCGCGCGAGGACCTGGCCCGGCAGCTCAGGGCGCTCCGCGAGGAACTCCAGCTCCTCCGGGCCAAGACGACACGCACCACCAAGACGGTGGCGGTGGACCTCCGCGTGGAGCGCGCAGGCACCTTCGAGCTGGCGGTGAGCTACCTCGTGCCCTCCGCCTCGTGGCAGCCGGTGTGGGACGCGCGGCTCGACGCGGAGAAGGCCACCGTCGAGCTCGGCCTCTCCGGCATGGTGACGCAGCGGACCGGCGAGGACTGGAAGGATGTAAAGCTCGCCGTGTCCACCGCGCAGCCGCAGCGCCCGCTGTACGTTCCGGAGCTGCACGCGCGCTACGTCGACCGTGTCCAGCCGCGCTCCATCCGCTCCAAGCGCCCGCAGCGGCACGATGCGTACGCCGAGGAGGAGGTCATCGTCTCCGCGCCCGCGGCACCGCCCGCCGAAGCCTACGCGGGAGCGGCCGTCGCGGCAGACGAGGTCTACGAAGCCGAACAGCCCGCAGCGCAGTTGACGCAGCGGCTCCTCTCCGCGCAGTTCACGGCCGCGCGCCGCGAGAGCATCGAAGGGGCAGGGCGGCCCAGGAAGGCGTTCCTCGCGGCGTTCCCGCTCAAGGGCGAGCTCGAGCGCCGCGCGGCCCCCCTCCTGGACGCGCAGACCTTCCTCACCGCGAAGGTGCGCAACGAGAGCGGCGCCCCGCTCCTCCCAGGCCCCGTCAGCGTGTACCTGGGGGACGAGTTCCTCGGCCGAACGCAGATGCCCTTCAGCCCTCTCGGGGACGAGCTGAAGCTCGCCTTCGGCGCGGACGACCGCATCAAGGTGGAGCGCAAGCTGGTGGAGCGCAAGCACGAGACGGCCGGCCTCTTCGCCAAGGAGGACGTGTACCGCTTCCGCGCGCGCACGACGGTGAAGAACCTCTACCCGAAGGAGGCCACCGTCACCCTGCTGGACCAGGTGCCCGTCAGCCGCGACGAGACCATCCAGGTGACGGTGCTGGACGGCTCCACCCCGACCACGTCTGCGCCGGACCCGGGCGAGCCGGGCGTCCGCACACACACGCTCACCCTCGGGCCGAAGGCGGAGAAGGTCGTCGACCTCGTCTACGAGGTCCGCTTCCCGCGTGGCCAGACTGTCACCGGGCTGGAGTAGGGGGCCCGGGTATCCCACCCCCGCCTGTGGCGCCTCCGGAGGCTTCGGCTATGATCCGAGGTCAACCGCGCCGGAATCCGGCGTCGCGGGACCAATCGAGGGGACATTCCATGATGAGACTGGCCAAGACGGTGGTGATGCTCGCGGGCATCACCCTTCTGGGGACTGCGTGCAAGGACGACCCGGCGGAGCTCCACCGCAACAAGGGCAACGCGCACCTCGCCAAGGACGAGTACAAGCAGGCCGCGGAGGAGTACGGGCTCTCGCTCAAGGCGGACCCGAAGCAGGAGAAGCTGTGGGAGCGCAAGGCCTGGGCGCACATGCAGCTCGGTGAGATGGACAAGGCGGACGAGGCCATCCTCAAGACGCTGGACTTCAAGACCGACACGGCCAAGAGGGCCGAGGTCTACCGCAACCTCGCCGGCGTCTACGTGCAGCGCGGCCCGCCCGAGAAGGCGGAGCAGTACTACCTGGAGGCCCTCAAGCTCGACCCGAAGGACGACGTCTCGCTCGCGTGGGTGGCGGAGATCCACGCGCAGCTCGGCGGCGCGCGGCTCGCCACGGCCCCGGCGGTGGCCAGCCACCTGGACAAGGCCATCTCGTACTACGACAAGGCCATCGCGGTGCGGCCCGAGGCGTCCAACAACTACATCAACAAGCGCATCGTGCTGCTCAAGTACATGGGCTACCTGAAGACCCAGCTGGACGAGGCCACCAAGGACTCCACCTCCGCGGACCCGGCCAAGGCCCAGGCGGCCACGCTCCAGTCCCGCGAGCTCCAGACGCGGCTCGAGGCCTACAAGGCTGAGTCCGACGTGCTGATGAAGAAGTTCGCCGAGCTGCAGAAGGCGGCCAAGGCGGCCCAGGCGAAGTCGACGCCGTAGGACGGCGTCGTCAGCGCCGCTCGGCGCCTTCGAGCTCGAGCTCCTGCTCGATGATGCGCTCGAAGGCCCCGAGCGGCTGTGCCCCGCTGAGCATCACGCCGTTGATGAAGTAGGCCGGTGTGCCCGACACACCGGCCTCGTTTCCGGCGGCCACGTCCGCCTCCACCTGGCGCGCGGGCCTCGACGAGCGCAGACACTCCTCGAGCTTCCGGGCATCCAGGCCGACCGACTCCGCGTACCCCTTCAGCTTCTCCGACTCGAGCGCCCGGTGGTTCTGGAAGAGCACCTCCTGGAGCTCCCAGAAGCGACCCTGCTCGTGGGCGCACAGCGCGGCCTCCGCGGCAGCCTGCGCATTCGGGTGGAAGGAGAGCGGGTAGTTGCGGAACACGAGCCGCACCTTGCCCGCGTACTTCTCCATCACCTGCGTGAGGGTGCCGTGCGCCTTCACGCAGTACGGGCACTCGAAGTCGAGGAACTCGACGATGGTCACCTTCGCGTCCGGAGGTCCCTGGCTCGGGCCCGCCGCCTCCACCTGCGTGCGCGGGGGTGACAGGCGGACGCGGACGTAGTGCTCCGCACGCAGGCGCTCGAGCAGCGCCCCGGTGCGCTCCTGCCTCGCACTCCGGCGGAGGAGCTCTTCGATCTGCCCGCGGTAGGTGTCCAGGGTGCTGCCCTCCGGCAGGCGCTCGGCGTTCTCCTCGAAGACGCGCTTCACCTCGTCCTCCGTGGGACGGCGGAGGGTGTCCTCCACCTCCGCCTTCAGGAGGGCCTGGACGTCCACGCCGCGCTTGCGCGCCTCGGCCTGGAGGAGCCGGTCGCTCACCAGCTGCTCGAGCCTCGCGCGGCGCAGCTCGTAGCGCTCCTGCGCGTACTTCAGGTCGAGCTTGCGGAGCTCGGCTGCGAGCGCGCCGTCGAGCGTCTCGGACGAGATCATCTCGCCGCCCACGGTGGCCACCACGGCCTCGCTCGGGGTGCCGCCCGCCGGGGGCGCGTCGGGACGGACGGCCTGGGCGTGGCAGGCGGACAGCAGGAGGAGGGCGAGCGGGGAGACGCGCTGCGTGAGGAAGCGGCGGGGCATGGGGGCCGCATCCTCGGTGCCTTCAGGCGCTCGGCGCAACGCGCACGTCACCCGCCTGCCCCTCCAGGAGGCGGCGCGCCTTGCCGGCGCCACCACGCCCAGGCCTAGGCTTCGAGGCCACCGGAGGAAACCATGGAGTCGAACGTCTTCACCGCGGTGCTGTTGCCCATCGCGCTGGGCATCGTGATGCTCGGCCTGGGGCTCACGCTGACGCTCGCGGACTTCGCGCGGGTGCTGAAGTACCCGAGGGCGGTCGTGGCCGGGCTGCTCTGCCAGGTGCTCGTCCTGCCCTTCGCGGCGGTGCTCCTGGCGCATGCCTTCGCGCTTCCCCCGGAGCTCGCGGTGGGGCTGATGCTGCTCGCGGCCTCCCCGGGCGGCGCGACCGCGAACCTCTACAGCCACCTCGCCAACGGCGACGTCGCGCTCAACATCACCATGACGGCGGTGAACAGCGTGCTCGCGGTCGTGACGTTCCCGCTCGTGGTGAACCTCTCCATCGCCCACTTCCTCGGCACCTCGGGGAGCCTGGGGCTCGAGCTCGGGAAGGTCGTCCAGATCTTCGTCATCGTGCTGGGGCCCGTGTCGCTCGGCATGCTCGTGCGCGGCCGGAAGCCCGAGCTCGCGGAGCGGATGAACCGGCCGGTCCGCGTGCTCTCCGCGCTGGTGCTGGTGCTCGTCATCGTCGGCGCCATCCTGCGGGAGCGCGCGATGATCGGGGAGTACTTCCGCCAGGTGGGCCTCGTCGCGCTGGTGTTCAACCTCCTCAGCCTCGCGACGGGCTACCTGGTGCCCCGCCTGATTCGCCTGGGGCGCGAGCAGGCGGTGGCCATCGGGATGGAGATCGGCATCCACAATGGGGCCATGGCCATCGCGGTCGCCTCGAGCCCGCTGATGCTCAACAACTCCACCATGGCCATTCCGCCGGCCGTCTACTCCCTCATCATGTTCTTCACCGCGGCGGCGTTCGGTTGGTGGGCGAACAGGAGCGCCACGAAGACGGCCACGGCCGTGCAGCCGGGCTAGGCTTCTCCACGGGGGAGCAAAAAGGCCATGCTCAAGCACATCCTCGTGGCGGTGGACGGCTCGGAGGGCTCGCACAAGGCGCTGGCCTTCGCCGCGTCCCTGGCGAAGAGCCTCGGGGCGAAGCTGACGCTGCTCGCCGTGCTGGAGCCGCCGGTGATGCTGCCCTTCGCCCCCATGGAGAGCTTCGCGGTGGTGCCCACCATCAGCCAGGAGCACCTCGAGGCCATGCGGAAGATGCTCCGCGAGGCCGCCGCCGGGGCGGCGCAGATGCCCGTGGACGAGGTGGTGGAGGTGGGACGCCCCTCGGAGGTCATCTGTCAGCAGGCGAAGGCCCTGGGAGCGGACCTCATCGTCATGGGCGCCAGGGGGACGGGGGCCCACGGGGCCCGGTGGCTGGTGGGCTCCGTCAGCGACAGAGTGATCCACACCTGCGAGCGGCCGGTGACCATCGTACACTGAGGACGGCCGCCCCCCCACCGGACAGGCGACCCCAGCGCTCCCTTCGAGGCGCCTCCCTGTCGCAACGAATACGCGCTGGCCCTGTCCCGTTCCGCGGTCCAGTCACCGGAAAAAAGGACACAGTCACGTGAAGAGAATCCTGCTCATGGCCTCCCTGCTCGCTGCCACCACGGCGCTCGCCGAGGAGGGGATGTGGACGTACGATAATTTCCCCTCCGCCAGCGTGAAGGCGAAGTACGGCTTCACGCCCACCCAGGCGTGGCTCGACAAGGTGCGCGTTTCCTCGGCGCGGCTCGCGGGCGGCTGCTCGGCGAGCTTCGTCTCCGGCACCGGCCTGGTGATGACCAACCACCACTGCGCCCGCGGCTGCATCGAGCAGCTGTCCACGGCGAGCGCGGACTACATCGCCAACGGCTTCTACGCCCGCGCCGAGGGCGAAGAGCGGCAGTGCCCGGCGATGGAGCTCAACCAGCTCGAGGGAATCACGGACGTCACCGCGACGCTGAACGACGCCACCCGCGGGCTCACCGGCAAGGCCTACGCGGACAAGCTGAAGGCGGAGATGGCGAAGCTGGAGAAGGCCTGCGCCACCGCGGACAACGTGCGCTGTGACGTGGTGACGCTCTACCAGGGCGGCAAGTACCACCTCTACAAGTACAAGCGCTTCCAGGACGTGCGCCTGGTGATGGCGCCCGAGCACGCCATCGCGTTCTTCGGCGGGGACCCGGACAACTTCGAGTACCCCCGCTACGACCTGGACGTCACCTTCCTGCGCGCCTACGAGGACGGCAAGCCCGCCGTGACGCCGAACCACTTCAAGTGGAGCAAGCACGGCGCGAAGGACGGAGAGCTCACCTTCATCTCCGGCCATCCGGGCAAGACGTCCCGCGGGCTCACCGTGGCGCAGCTCGAGTACCACCGCGACGTGATGCTGCCCAACACGCTGATGCTCCTGTCCGAGCTGCGCGGCATGGTGACCGAGTTCCAGAAGCGGGGCCCCGAGCAGAAGCGCATCTCCAACAACCTGCTCTTCGGCGTGGAGAACTCGCTCAAGGCGCAGAAGGGCCGCCGCGAGGCGCTCGTGGACGAGGCCTTCTTCGCCCAGAAGGTGGCCGCCGAGCAGGACCTGCGCCGCAAGGTGGACGCGAGCCCCGAGCTGAAGGCGAAGTACGGCGCCGCGTGGGACGAGATTGCCCGCGCCACCGAGCAGCACAACCAGGTGCGCAAGGAGGTGAGCTTCGTCGGTGAGGGCGGAAGCTTCAGCAGCACCCTCTTCGCCCAGGCCCGCACGCTGGTGCGCGCCGCCGCCGAGCTCCCCAAGGCCAACACCGAGCGGCTGCGCGAGTTCAACGACGCCAACCTGCCGGCACTCAAGGCCTCGCTGATGTCGCCCGCGCCCATCTACCCCGAGCTGGAGATTGCCCGGCTGACCTTCTCGCTCACCAAGATGCGCGAGGAGCTGGGCGCGGACCACCCCTTCGTCAGGAAGGTGCTCGGCAAGGAGTCTCCCGGGACGCTCGCCACGCGCGTGGTGAACGGCTCGACACTGACCGACCCGAAGGCGCGCAAGGCGCTCCTCGACGGCGGCGCGAAGGCGATTGCCGCCTCGAAGGACCCGATGGTGCAGCTCGCCGCCCTGGTGGACGGTGACTCGCGCGCGATGCGCAAGCACTACGAGGAGAACATCGAGGCCGTCATCAAGAAGGCCAGCGAGCTGGTGGCCAAGGCGAAGTTCGACGTCTACGGCACGGGCGCCTACCCGGACGCCACCTTCACGCTGCGCCTCTCCTACGGCCAGGTGAAGGGCTACATGGAGGACGGCAAGCCCGTGGCGGCCATGACGAAGATGGGCGGCGCCTACGAGCGGCACACCGGCGAGGACCCGTTCCGCCTTCCGGACAGCTGGGTGAAGTCGAAGGGCAAGCTCGCGCTCGGCACGCCGATGAACTTCGCGACCACCAACGACATCATCGGCGGCAACTCCGGCTCGCCCGTCATCAACAAGGACGCGGAGATCGTCGGCCTCGTCTTCGACGGCAACATCCAGTCGCTGGGCGGCGAGTACGGCTACGACGGGACCACCAACCGCGCGGTGTCCGTGCACAGCGACGCGCTCATCGAGGCGCTCGACAAGGTGTACGGCGCCAAGCGCGTGCTGGAGGAGCTGCGTCCGGGCAGCTCGGGCACCAAGGTGGGCGTCACCCCGGCGCGGTAGCGCGAGGCGCGCGGTGACGTAGGTCCCCTCTCCCACTGGGAGAGGGACAGGGTGAGGGGGTTTGAGCGAAGCCGCGCCCCCTCGCCCCACCTACCTCGCCGCGGCCACCGCCCGGCCCTGTGGCCGGGCGTCCACGATGTCCACCTTCTCCTGCCGGCCGTTGGGGGCCACCAGGCGCGCGGAGAGGGCGAAGTCCTGCCCCATGTGCAGCGCCAGCGAGGCACCGGCACCGCTGCCCAGGCGCCACTCGGGGCCCACGCGGACGGTCCCCAGCACGTCACGCTCGACGCTGGTGGCATCCACCGCCTGGAAGATGGCGAGCGGCACCGGCGCGCTCCACGGCGGCAGGCCCTGCAGCGGCAGGGTGCGCATGCACGGCACCGGCGTGTTGGCCGGGATGACCTCGTGGGTGCTCCCGCCCGGGAGCATGACGCTGATGGGCATGGGCACCACGTCGGAGAGGCCCGTCGAGCCCGGCCGCGCGAGGTTCCTGCCGAGGATGGCGGCGCCCACCGCCACGCCCAGCTCCGGGTGGACGCCGCGCTCGGAGGAGAGACGTGGGAAGTGGGACAGCCGCCTGCGGATTGCGGGCATCCGCGTCTGACCGCCCACCAGCACCAGCTCGTCCACCTCGGCGGGCGTGAGGCCGGCGCGCTCGAGCAGCTCGTCGCAGGCGGAGGCGGTCCGCTCCACCAGGCGGAACGTCAGCTCCTCCAGGTGCCGGCGCGTCAGGACGTGCTGGAAGTCCACGAAGCGCCCATCCCTCTGGGCGATGCAGGGGATGCGTATCTCCGTCTGCTCGGCGCGGCTCAGGGCCATCTTGGCGGACTCGGCGGCGAAGAGGAGCCGCTGCATCACCACCTTGTTGCCCCGTAAGCCCACGCCCTCCTCGCGCTCGAAGGCCTCCACCAGCGCCTCCACGATGGACTCGTCGAAGTCCGCGCCACCGAGGAACCCGTCACCGCCCGTGGCGCGCACCTTCACCACGCGGTTCTGCACCGACAGCAGCGTGGCGTCGAAGGTGCCGCCCCCGAGGTCGAACACCAGCACCGTCTGCTCGGGGTTGCGCAGGTTGGCGTAGTAGAGCGCCGCGGCGGTGGGCTCGTTGACCAGGGCGCGCACCGTGAGGCCCGCCTTCTGCGCGGCGTGTCGCACGGCCTCGCGCATGCGGATGCTCGCGTGGGCGGGCACCGTCAGCACGCACTCGGTGAAGGGCTCCTTGGCGGCCGTGTTGGCCAGCGCGAGGATGCGCTGGATGACGAGCGCGGCCACGTCCGTCATGGAGGTGAGCTGGCCGTACATCTTCACCGCGCAGTAGCCGTCCTCCCCCTCCACGACGTCGAAGGCGAAGCGCTCGCGGTTGCGCGTCACGAAGTCCGACTGGAAGCGCCGGCCCAGGAAGCGCTTGAGGCCGAAGACGGTGTGCTTCGGGTCGTCGATGATCTGCGTCCGCGCGGCGTGTCCGACGAGCGCCTTCCCTCCCGCGTGGAACCAGGCCACGGAGGGCAGCATGTGGCTCTTCTCGGTGACGGGGACCACCTGGAGGCGGTTCTTCCGGTCGACGAATGCCGCCGCGGTGTTGGTGGTGCCGAAGTCGATGCCGAGGACGGGGCCGCTCATCGCGGCTTCAGTCTCGCACGTCGGTGCCCGGAGGTCGCGGACGGCGCTCCGGACGTCCTCTCCGCATCTCGCACCCGGGACGCCAGGCGTGGGCGGCGCGCCCACACGCGCCTGCCTGCCTCCTGGCTCGAGGGTGGGAGTCCCCGCTCTCAGCGCGGGGCGGTGGGTGCCGCGGGGGTCTCGCAGAGTCCGCGGTGGATCTCCAGGAGCTCCGCGCGGTCCACGTCCAGCTCCACGTTCTCCGGCGCGGGCTCGCGCACGAGGAAGACGTGCCAGCTCTCCAGCATCAGGCCCGCGCTCCGACGGTCCCCCACCTCGAGCGCCGCCTGGACGTAGCTGCGCAGCGCGCCGATGGCCGCGGAGTACCCCCACGGTGTGGCGAGGTGCACCTTCGGGTCCGCCAGGAGGCGCAGCGCCTCTGCGTAGACGCCGAGGCTCTCCGAGAAGGCGCCGCGGCGGAAGAGCACGTCGCCCCTCGAAATCTGGCGCATGGCGCGCAGAAGCTTCAGCACGGACGCCTCCCCAACGAGGCCCCTCCCGCCTCGCGTTCAAGGTGGTGCCGCGCGCACGCCTTTGGCAGGAGGGCGAGGGGCATCCGCCTGGAAGGCAGTCAGGCGTCGTGTCCCCCCCTACCGCACCGGGGGCAGCAGCGCGGTGTCCGGGAGGTTGCCGTAGAGCCTCTCCCCTGGCGCGCCCCGGGTGACGGCGTGCACGAGGTGGACGCCGCCGACGAAGCAGCCATGCCAGGAGCCCCCCACGCCGCCGAAGGCCTCCTCGCGGTCCCCCCGCGAGCGCATGACGTTGATGCCCACCTTGAAGGCGCGCAGCCCGGTGGCGATGCGCCGGGCCGTCTCCGTCTCGTCGCACGCGATGGAGGCCACCAGCGCGCCGTTGGACACGTTCATCTCCGCGACGAGCTCCTCCTCGCGGTCCACCACCACCAACGTGTCCACCGGGCCGAAGGGCTCGCCGTGGTGGAGCCGGTGGCTGCGCGGCACCTGGAGCAGGGCGTGCGGCGCGACGTAGGCGGACGTGTCCTGTCCGTCGAGGAAGAGCGCCGGGTCGAGCCGGCCCGCGTACAGGGGGAGGGCACCCCGGGCCACCGCGTCGGCCACCTCCGCGCGCAGCTCCTCCGCCTTCTTCTCGTGGATGAGCGGCCCGAAGTCGAGCGCGGGCGCCGCCGCGTCGGGCGTCTCCCCCGCGAGCGGGTGGCCCACCTTCAGCGACGCCACCACGGGCAGGTACGTCTCCAGGAAGCGCGGGAGGAGGCTGCGCTCCACCACCCAGCGCACGTACGCGGTGCAGCGCTGCTTGCCGTACTCGAAGCCCTTGCGCAGCTGCCCCGCGAGGGACTCCCAGTCGCTGAAGTGCCAGACGCCGTAGGAGTTCACGCCCTCCATCTCGAGCATGGACCTCGTGTCGCGGCCCTCCAGGTGCTCGGCGATGGCGCGTCCGCTGTCCTTGCCGCCCACGAAGGAGACGCACGCCACGAGCGGGTGGCGCACCAGCGCCTCGCCCAGCTGCGAGCCCGCGCCGCTCACGAGCGACACGGGCAGCCCGCAGCGTCGCGCGAAGGCCATGCAGAGCGTGAGGGTGTGCAGGCCCCCGTCCGTGGGCGTCTTGGCAATGACCGCGTTGCCGCACAGCACCTGCACCAGCACCGCGTGCATCAGCACCGACAGCGGGTAGTTCCACGAGGCGATGTTGGAGACGAGCCCCAGCGGCTCGCGCCCGTGGAGCATCTCCTCGATGCCCTCCAGGTACCACTCCACGCCGGAGAGGCACCGCTCCACGCTCACGCGCGCCTGGGGCACGGGCTTGCCAATCTCCCACGCGAGGAGGAGCGCCAGGAGCTCGCGCTGCGCGCGCATGTGCTGGAGGCAGGCCCGGACGCGCTCACGCCGTACCTCCAGCGGAACACGCGCCCACTCGCGGGCCTCCGCCGCGGCCGCGCGCACCGCGAGTTGCGCCGTCTGGGCGTCCAGCATGGGCAGCGCGCCCAGCTGCGAGCCGTCCACCGGGGACACGCAGGGACGGCCCGTCCCCGGGTGTCCCCACTCGCGGGCCAGCAGGTTGAGGACGCGGCCGCCACTGTCGAAGGCCTCCGGCGCGAGCGCGCGCACCCGGGCCAGCAGCCGCGGCCACTCGGCAGAGACGAGCAGGCAACGTGACATGGATCCCTCCCGGGGCGGAAAGGTGTGCACTCCCCAGGCCGTGTGGCGCAGCGCGGCGGTCGAAGGGCTCTGTGCGGCGGGTTCCCGCGCCCCGGGGGACGCAACCGGCGCCGGACGGCGCACACGTCCCTCGTCCGTGAGGACCGCTCCGTGGCGTCCTTTTGACTTGCCGTCATGCGTCAGACAGAGTACCTACCGGGCGGTCGGTAACCGACCGACCGGTAGGTTGGCCTACCAGATGGAGGGCGGCAATGAGTCCCACGGGGCGCAAGGACGGGGAGGGTGAGCGCTACCGCGCCATCCTGGAGACGGCGGCGCGGCTCATCTGCGAGCGCGGCTACGAGGGCACCTCGATGCAGGAGGTGGCCGCCGCGTGCCGCATGACGAAGGCGGGCCTCTACCACCACATCCAGAGCAAGGAGCAGCTGCTCGCCGCCATCATGTCCTTCGGGATGGACATGTTCGAGCAGCAGGTGCTCGTGCAGGTGCGGGACATGCCGGACGCGCTGGAGCGGCTGCGCGAGTGCATGCGCCGCAACATCCTCCTGGTGACGCGCGACCTCAGCAAGGAGGTGACCATCATCCTCCACGAGCACGCCACGCTGCACGGCGAGGCGCGCGACTACATCGACGGGCGCAAGAAGCGCTACGTGCGCTTCCTGGAGACGTCCTTCGCCGAGGCGGTGCGCGAGGGGCGCATCCGCGCGGTGGACCCGACGGTGGCGGCCTTCTCGTTCCTCGGGCAGGTGCTGTGGATCTACAAGTGGTACCGCCCCGACGGGCGCCTCACCGACGAGCAGATTGCGGACGGGATGGTGGACCTCTTCTTCGGCGGCCTCGCCGTGGCCGAGAGGCAGTCCGCACCCGGGCCGCGGGGACAGGAGCCCGAGGCTGCGCCCCTGACGCCGGTGGTGCCGCTCTTCGCGGGGAAGCCTTAGATGCGCGCGCGCTTTGGCAGCCTGCGCGACGTGGTGGCGACCATCCCGGATGGGGCGTGGCTCGCCACGGGCGGCTTCATGCTGGGCCGTGCGCCGGTGGCGCTGGTGCTCGAGCTCATCGCGCAAGGCAGGCGGGGGCTCAAGCTCGTGTCGCTGCCCAACCCGCTCCCGGCGGAGCTCCTGGTGGCGGGCGGGTGCCTCGCGCGCGTGGAGCTTCCCTTCGGAGCGCTCACGCTCGAGGGCCGCGTGCGCCCCATGCCCTGCCTCAAGCGGGCCATGGAGCAGGGGACGGTGGAGTGGCGGGAGCACGACGGCTACCGCATCGTGCAGCGGCTGCGTGCGGCGTCCATGGGCCTTCCGTTCCTGCCCGCGCCGGGCGTGGACGTGTCTGCGCTGGCGGAGCAGGAGCCACCGCGCACGGTGGTGGACCCCTTCACGGGCGGGCAGGTGCCGGTGGAGGCGGCGCTCTCCCCGGACGTGGCGCTCGTGCACGCGCAAGCCGCGGACGAGCGGGGCAACCTCTTCATCGAGGACCCCACCACGGACGTCCTGGTGGCCGGTGCCGCCAAGCGGGTGCTCGCCACCGTGGAGCGGCGGATGGCGCGGCTCCCGCGCGTCACCATCCCGGGCTTCCAGGTGGAGCGGGTGGCGCTCGTGCCTGGCGGCGCGCTGCCCACGGGCTGCGCGGGGCACTACGCGCACGACGATTGGGCGCTCGCGCACTACCTGGAGCTCGCCGAGGCGGGCCACACGCACGAGGCGCTGGGCACGCTGCTCTCCATCCGGGAGGCCGCATGAGCGCGGAGGTTTCTCCCACGCGCGCCGAGCTCCTGGTGGCGTGCATGGCGGCGGAGATCGAGGACGGCGCGGTGGTGGCCACGGGCGTGGCCTCGCCGCTCGCCATCCTGGCCATCGCCGTCGCGCGCGCCACGCATGCGCCGCACCTCACGTACATCGCGTGCGTGGGGGCGCTGGACCCGGAGCTGCGGGAGCTCCTGCCCTCCTCCGAGGACCTCGGCTACCTCGAGGGGCGCTCGGCGGACGTGTCGATTCCCGAGCTGTTCGACCACGCGCGGCGCGGCCGTATCGACACCGTCTTCTTCGGGGCGGCGGAGGTGGACTCGGCGGGGCAGACGAACATGACGGCGTCGGGGAGCCTCTCGCGCCCGCGCAGCAAGTTCCCCGGGGTTGCGGGGGCGGCCACGCTCCGGCAGTGGGTGCGCCGGCCGGTGCTCGTGGTGCCGCGGCAGTCGCGCCGCAACCTCGTGCCCGAGGTGCAGGTGGCCACCACGCGCGACGCAGGACGTCCGGTGCGGCTGCTGTCGGACCTGGGCACCTTCGAGCTGGGGCCCGCGGGCGCGCGCGTGCTCAGCCGGCATCCGTGGGCCACGGCGGAGGTGCTCGAAGAGCGCACGGGCTTCCCGCTCACGCTGCCACCGGCGCTTCCCGTCACGCCACTTCCGGATGCCCGCACCGTGGCGGCCATCCGCGCGCTGGACCCTCGCAACCTCCGCGACGCGCTCGTGGGGGGCTGAAGGCACTTTCGGTCATTTCACCTGGAGACGTGCACCATGATGCAGGCAGTCGTCTTGAGGCAGTTCGGAGCGCCCATCCACCTGAAGTCCGAGGCCGTGCCCATGCCGAAGCCCGGCAAGGGCGAGGTGCTCGTCCGGGTGCGCGCGTGCGGCGTGTGCTACCACGACGTCATCAACCGCCGCGGCAACCTTCCGCGCACCCACGTGCCTGCAATCCTCGGCCACGAGGCGGCGGGTGAGGTGGTGGAGGTGGGGCCGGAGACGGTGGGCTGGAAGGTGGGGGACCGCGTCGCCACGCTGCAGCGCCTGTCCTGCGGTGAGTGCGCGCTGTGCCGCCAGGGCCGCAACAGCCTCTGCAAGCACGACAACCGCTTCTTCGGCGAGGAGCTCCCGGGCGGCTACGCCGAGTACATGGTGGCGCCTGTGGCGGGCCTTGGCCGGGTGCCGGAGGGGCTGCCCTGGTCCGTCGCGGCGACGGTGTGCTGCACGCTCGGCACGGCGGTGCACACGCTGCGCACCCGCGCGAAGGTGCGGGCCGGAGAGTCGGTGCTCATCACCGGCGCCAGCGGTGGCGTGGGGCTCGCTGCGGTGCAGCTCGCCAAGCTGGACGGCGCGCGGGTGCTGGCCGTCACGTCGAGCGAGTCCAAGGCGGAGGCGCTCCACGCCGCGGGTGCGGACGAGGTCATCATCAGCAGTGGCCTGGAGTTCGCGCGCGAGGTGCGCCAGCGCACCGGAGGCGAGGGCGTCAACGTGGCCGTCGAGATTGTCGGCAGCGCCACCTTTCCGCAGACGCTGAAGGTGATGGCACCGGGTGGACGCCTGGTGGTCGTGGGCAACCTGGAGACGGGGGTGGTGGACCTCAACCCGGGGCTCATCATCGTGAAGGAGCTGGAGGTCATCGGCGCGTACGCCACCACGCGCACGGAGCTGGACGAGGCGCTGCGGCTCACGCGTGACGGCCACATCCGCCCGTTCGTGTCCGAGGAGGTGGCGCTCCACGAGGCCGCGCACGCGCACGCGCGTCTCGAGGGCCGCCAGGTGGCAGGCCGCCTCGTCCTCGTTCCTGGCAGCAAGTAGCCAGAGTGTTCCGACACCCAGCACTCGAGAATCCACCCAGTTATACGGAGCCCCCATGAAGCCGCAAGTCGGAATCGAGGCACTGGCCTTCGCCGTACCGCACCGCTACCTGGACATCGAGGACCTGGCCCGCGCGCGCGGCGTGGAGCCGGCCAAGTACACCGCGGGCCTGGGTGCGAAAGAGATGGCGGTGCCGGACCCGGGAGAGGACGCCGTGGCGCTCGCAGCCACGGCCGCGGCACGCCTCCTGCGCCGCAACGACGTGGACCCCGCGCGCATCGGCATGCTGGTGGTGGGCACCGAGACGGGCGTGGACCACTCCAAGGCCGTCGCCTCGCACGTGCAGGGCCTTCTCAAGCTGCCGCGCTCGATGCGCACCTTCGACGCGCAGCACGCGTGCTTCGGCGGCACGGCGGGGCTGATGGCCGCGACGGAGTGGATCGCCTCGGGCGCGGGCGCGGGGCGGGTGGCACTGGTCATCGCCACGGACCTCGCACGCTACGAGCGCCTCGGCGCGGGCGAGCCCACGCAGGGTGGCGGCGCGGTGGCCATGCTCGTGTCCGAGCGGCCCGAGGTGCTGTCGCTGGACGTGGGCCTCAACGGCACGTGCAGCATGGACGTCTACGACTTCTGGCGTCCGCACGGGCGGCGCGAGGCGCTCGTGGACGGCCACTACTCCATCGACTGCTACCTGGACTCGGTGGCGGGTGCGTACCGCGGCTGGCGCGAGCGCGCACTGGCGCGTGAGGTGGTGCGCTGGGGTGAGCGGACGCCGAGCGAGCAGCTGGCGCGCATCCTCTACCACGTGCCCTTCTGCAAGATGGCGAAGAAGGCGCACGCGCGGGTGCGGCGGTGCGACCTGGAGGACGGTGCGGGCGGGGCGACGCTCTCGCCGGAGGCGCTCGACGGGGCGTCACGCTCGGAGACGAGCTACGGCACACAGGTGGCCACCTCGCTGGGCCTCAACGCGCGGGTGGGCAATGCCTACACCGCGTCGCTCTACCTGGCGCTCGTGGGCGTGCTGCACGCGGAGGCGCGTGCACTGGCGGGACAGCGGGTGGGGCTCTTCTCCTACGGGAGCGGCTGCTGCGGGGAGTTCTTCTCGGGCGTGGTGGGGGAGGGTGCAGCGCGCAAGCTGGCGCTCGCGGACGTGGACGGAGTGCTCGCCGCGCGCGAGCGCGTCTCCATGGAAGAGTACGAGCGCGTGATGGCGATGCCCCCGGGTGAGCCTCCGCAGGCAACGCCGGCGCCGGGCACCTTCCGCCTGGTGGGCATTCGCGACTACCGCCGCGTGTACGCGGAGGGCTGACCGAGGTTGACGTGCGGGATGGGGCTGGCCGCGGTCCGCTCGAGCCGCGTTGCGGAGTCTGGAGGGGGCAGAGCTTCCTGTCGAAGGATGACTCCGTTTCTCCCGGGAGCGGCCGGGTGCGCATGCTCCGCGCCGGGGTGGGCACGGACACGTGCTTGCTCTGGGGGGACGGAGGGCTGGACGGGCTGTGACGCGGAGGCTCGGTACGGCCCGGTGAGACGCACGGCCCTCGGCTGCTCCTGTCGTCACACGGACTGAAGCCAGCGTGCACTCGGGAGGTGGCAGCGCGGCCTCCACCGCTCAGGAGCGGATGGCCCCAGGCGAGGGACTTGGAAGGACGTCGCCGAAGAGGCCTGCCTCGGGGGTTCAGGGCTCACTAGCACGAACCCTCGGACCCACTCTGACGCCCCCTCCAAGGCCCCTCACTTGCGTGTTTTCCGGGGAAGAATTCGCGGTGGCTTCCCAGAAATCCAGTGCTCGGAGGTGCCGCTTCCCGGAGGGTCCGAGGGTTCGTGCTAGCGAGCCCAGAGGGGGACGCCGACGGGGGGCTGGGCTTGAACGGCTGTTCGTTCACCCGGGACACCCCTGGCACCCCCGCCTGGGGGGAGTGGCTCGACTGGTAAGACCGTCTGGCCACTTCGGCGACCTCCCCCAGGCCCCCGG